>JASJDF010000018.1 GCA_030065715.1 Xenococcaceae cyanobacterium MO_188.B19
CAACTCTGGCTTGTCCAGCAATTATTAAATATAATCCTAGGGATTTTTTTCCTTGACTAATTGGAATTTCTCCTGCACCATAATGATTGATTGTGGCATCTTGAGCCATCTTTCTAATATATTCTCTTTCTATACCAATAAAACTGGGAAAGGTACTGAGGTAATTAACAAATTGCTCGAATCTTTCATCTGGTTGGGACTTAACTGGTGGTTGATGATACAGAGTACGAATAGGAAAAGGAATATTTAACCCATTTCTGTTAGCAGCGTACCAAATACGAGTTATAAACTCATCCCTAATTTGAGGAACTTTATCATAATCAGACAAAAAAAGTTTCACCTGATAATCAATAGAAAAATCATTATAGTTAATAGTTTGAATTATTGGCTCTGGTTTATCAAGAACTCCTTTAGTATTCAGAGCTAGTTCTTTGAGAATTCGTTTGACTTTATTTGGTGGATCATCATAAGAAAAACCAATATAGATTGGTTCAATATGTAGTTTGTGAGGACGGCGATAATTACGTAAAACTTCTTTTGCTAAAATACCGTTAGGAATTACTAACAATTCTAATTCTCTAGTTAGTAAATGAACAGAACGCCAGTTAATTTCAACTACTTTTCCTTTAATCTCCCCGACTTCTAGCCAATCCCCTAAACCAAAAGGTTTTTCAAACAATAAAGCTATTCCTGAACAAAGATTACCTAGAGTATCTTGTAAGGCTAAACCAAGCACAATAGAACTTACTCCTAAAGCTGTAATCAAGCCTCCTAAATCTGCTTCCCAAACCACCGAAAGAACAATTGCTGTTCCAATAAGAATCAAAAAGAAACGAATTAGATCACGAAATAGCCTAGGAATATTAGATTGCCAGCCCCCAATTTTTGTCGAACCAAAAAGTAATTCATTTAGTAGAGAAAGTAAGGCGTGAATAGTAAAAACACCCACTAATGTTTCTACAATTTGAATTAATTGTTTATCACTAGAAAAGCCTAGTATTCTGGTTAGTAAAATAAATATGGCTAAAGTAGGCAAAACTAAGTTACGAATAATCTCTACTGTAGCGACTAAAGAAATATGACGTTTTTTTAACCAAACAATTATTTCACTTAAAACTACTATTGACAAGGGAAAAATTACAATTAAAATTAATCCCCAAATAAAAGATTCTTGTTGCCAAAAAGCTTGCTGCATAAATTATTTACTATCATATGTTATTTTTATTGTTGTTAGTTCTTTTAAAGAACAATTGACCAAATAGCCACTTTACCCTTACCAGGAATTTCTACATCAGAAATAGACTTAAATTCATAAAGATCGACTAAACAACTATAAACAGCCTCGGTAACGTGAATTTCATTTCCCACCCCTTCCATTTGCAACTGATGGGCAATATTCACTGTATCTCCCCAAAGATCGTAAATAAATTTACTTCGTCCTACAATACCTGCAATAACTTCTCCTGAATTAATGCCAATACGAATTTTAAGCTGAGTTTTCTGTTCTCCTAGTGCTTTTTTAAGTGTTTCACTAGAAGTAATTTCCCGATTAAACGAATGCAAAATACGAACCATATTGATCGCAAAATCAACTACTCTTTTAGTATGATCGATACGAGGTACAGATAAACCACTAACCGCCATATAACCGCTACCAAGAGTTTTAACTTTTTCTACTCCATAACGTTCGGCAGCTTCATCAAAAGCATTAATCAAATCATTAAGAAAGTTTACTGTTTCATTAGGACTCCAGCTACTAGATAATTCATTGAATCCAGGTAAGTCAGCAAATAAAACCGTTACATTTGAAAAACTATCGGCAATACTTTGTTCTCCATCTTTGAGTCTTTTTGCCACTGGTTCTGGCAAAATATTTAAGAGCAAATTTTCGTTTTCTAGATTCTTTTTTTTGATTAATAGTTGTTGATTGTGAAGATTATCAAGCATTTCATTAAAGGAATTTGCTAGTTGACGAAATTCATCTTTGGCTTTTACCTGAATTTTAAAATTAGTTTGTCCTCCTCCCACTTTCTTAAAACCATCCATTAAGGTGTTAATAGGACGGACAAAATAGTGAGCAAAGATAACAGCGATCGCTGTTACAATTAAAACAATGATAGTTGTATAAATAAGTACTTGTTTTTGGAAAGCAATAATAGGAGCAAAAGCTTCACTCATATCCATTTGAGCTACAATTGCCCAGTCTAAACCATAAAGATTCAAAGGACGAAAAGAACTCAGAGTCATTACCCCTCGATAGTCTTTCTCCAAATCTATTCCGATTTCTCCAGCTAAAGCTTTTTTAGTGGCAGTGGTATTGATTTTTTGATTTAGGATAGAAGTCCCTAATTTTTCAATTTGATTTAGCTCTCTTTCTGGTGTGCCACGAGCTTTTAGGGTGTTAAGATATTTGTCCGCATCTTCTACTAGAAACCGAGAAATACTCCGCATTCCTCGATCCGAACCCACTAAATAAGTTTCTCCAGTCTTACCCAAACCACTATTTTCCCAATTTTGATTCCCCGTCATTATTTTATTAATCTGATCAATAGAGATTTGAAAAGCTAAAATCCCTATAAGCTCGAAATTATTATAAATGGGAGTTGCAAGAAAAGCAGCAGGTTTAGCATAAGAAGCACGATAAGTCTCAAAATCACCTACTGCCACAAAACCAGGATCAGGACTTTTTTGAATTTCCCTAACTACATCCCCCAGGCTAGTAGTAGTGTAGGGTCCATAATAGATATTAGTAGCAAAATCAGTTTGTTTTTCTACGCTGTAGACAATATCTCCTGTATCAATATCAATCAGAAACATATCATAATAGCCAAATACATCAATCAATTTGAGGTATATAGACTGAATTTCTCCATGAAGCTTACTATATTTAGTACCATCTAAAGATTTCTTAAAAAAATGTTTTTCCCCTATGGGATGAGGATTATTTGCTAAGTAATGATATTGCAAGTAGCGAGACTTATTTTCACCAGGTAAATAGGAAAATAATAATGGCTTTCCTTCCACGTTTTCGCTTAGTCTTGGTAAAAATTTCTCCTGGTAAAAAGCTGTTAATTTACTATTCCACTCTGGTTTAAAAGACTGTTTTTCTAGTTCTCGATAAGCTTCTTTAAACCCTTTCATAGATTCAACTACAATAGGTAATTGAGCAATAGTTTCAACTTGAGCTCGTAAATCTTTAAAATAAGTTTCAATCTGATAAGCTTTTGACTCTCTAAGACTGATTAACTGGTTAAAAATATTATCATTCAACATTCTCTGAGCATTACTGTAACCAAGATATGTGATCGCAATAATCGAGCTAATACAAACTGTCAAAAGTATTAGCATTAGCTTTGACTGAATGCTTAACTTTCTAATCAAATTATTATTCCCAAGACTTTATTCAATAGTTCGACTGTAACAAAAATAGGGTGAGTGTCTGGTAGTTCACTTATAAAATAGCAAGATAAATTGACCCTGAGGAGGTCTTCCGAGTTCAAAAACAAGAGGGTAATGGAGTATAGGGCTATTGTATTGACAACTATGGTTCGGAAGATGATAGCATTACATAGTTAACTTAACAAAACTTAAAGGGAGTGTTTGATCTTGCCCCATACTATTGTTACTGAAACCTGTGAAGGAATTGCAGATTGTGTGAATGCTTGTCCAGTAGCTTGTATTCATCCAGGACCAGGAAAAAATACGAAAGGCACTGATTGGTATTGGATCGATTTTAATACTTGTATTGACTGTGGCATATGTTTGGAAGTATGCCCTGTCGAGGGAGCTATCGTAGCAGAAGAAAGACCAGACTTACAAAAAACACCTCAATGATTAATAATTGATCATCCATAATGAGTAATTCATAATTATCCATTGATTATCTAAGATCATTGAGCATTACTAATTTCTAAGATAATAAAATTAAATTTTAATACTAAAGTAAGTCAATACCAAATTACTATTGCCTGTATTAACTGTTTCTTGAAGTTCTCCCACTTCGATCACAACACAAGTTCCTTGTACCAAAGGGTATTTATTTTTATTAATATAAATAGTTCCTGAATTTGAAGGGGACAACGAGTAGATAATTATTAATAATTAATCTTTAATTGTCCCCGTAAATCTGTTTATAGCAATTCTCACTGTTGTGAAGTACAGTTCCCCCCCTTTTTTCCTTTGGCAAACATCATCAAGGTGTACCTCATAAGTAGGAGAACGCTATATTCTAGAAATTAAATTGGCTCTAGGTTGCTGCTTTAGCCGGATTTTGCTTACCACCTATTTTACTACTAGAAGATTTATAACTAGGTACTTCTTCCATAGGAACAAACTCAATATTGTTGAACAATGTAGTCACAAAAGCAAATAATAAAAAAGGTAAAGACAATACTAAAACAATCCCTACCGTAGCTAAAGCATAGATTTGGCGAGTACTACTCCATAAGGCGAGAGTAGTAGCTAAACTGATAAAAATTACGATCAGCCAAACAATAATTTGAAGATAAATATCACCAAATGTTAGTGTACATATCATTTTATACTTAGGCTGTTCATTATCCATACAATAATTCTCCTTTATCTAGTTGTTATTTATTCAGCCTAACTAAAATAATGAGCTAGGTAATATTTTCTAAATATTTTTCACAGACTTGCAACATCTGTTTACACAGTAACTAGGCAGATATACTCTTAAATAATTATTGTTAATTTTCGGTAACAGGTCTTACTAAAGCTATAAATGAATAAACACAATCAAAATATCTATTACAAAAGAAGAATATGTCTCAAGTAAGTGTTGTAAAAGGCAGTTGTCTATGCGGTGGCGTAAAAATTTCTACAACAAACATTAATCATCATATAGGAGCCTGCCATTGTAGTATGTGTCGTAAATGGGGTGGTGCAGCCTTATTGGCTGTCGAATGCGATAATAGCATTAGTTTTGAGGGTGAGGAAAATATCACAATATATCAATCTTCAGCATGGGCGGAGCGAGGATTCTGCAACAAATGCGGTAGTCATTTATTTTATAGATTAAAAGAAAAGAATCATTATTACGTACCAGTGGGCATTTTTGATAATGATGAAAGTCTTGTTTTCGATCTTGAGGTATTTATTGAAGAAAAACCTAAATATTATACTTTTTCTAATGAAACTAAAAAGATGACGGGAGAAGAGTTAATTACAATGTTTCAATCTTCAGCATCTGAATAGTAAGAGGTTTCTAAAATACTAGAAGTTGATTCTAATTCTTTTTAAACCCTGTAGTTATTTGAGAAATCCAACCAGCATCACTGGTATGAACTTGATTAAAGCCTAAATCTTGCAGCCAAATATTCATATTTTCGGCTGCATAAACTTTTGAATAAGGTTCGCGAAATAGCTTAATCAACCAATTAGCATGACGTAACTTGTTTTGATTACCATCTAAGATAATTATTTGTCCTTGAGGTTTTAGTAATCTCCGACATTCTTGTAAGATTCTCTGGGAAACATCCACAGGAGTTTCATGAAATAAAAATGCCACTGAAATCAAATCAAATTTCGCTTCATTCAAGCTTGTTGCTTCAGCTAAACCTTGTATCCAGTTAATTGGTAAATTAGCTTGTTTAGCTTTGTATTCAGCCATTAATAACATATAGGGCGAGATATCTAAACCCGTAACTTGCGCTTCAGGAAATGCTTGTTTTAACATTAGAGTCGAACTACCTGTACCACAGCCAAGATCGAGAATATTTTTAGGCTGATTTTTAATGATTGCGATCGCATTTTGGCGGAGTTTTTTCTCGTTAGGAGGTGCAGCAAAGCGAGTCACCGCATCATAAGTGACAGGTGCGATTCTGTTCAAATATCCACCCTTAATACCATGAAAATCTTTACTAGTATAGTATTCGGGATAGGTGCAATCTTTAACTAAAAAGCGTTCTATTTCTTGTTGCCAATCTAGAGTATCATACAGCTTTAGGTTATCCTTGCCGATAAATAAACCTACCAGTAATCGTAAGCCAGATAATACAATTGGATTATTTTGAATATTCACAATCAAAAAATGCAGCAAAAATTATTTTCTTTAATTAAAATAGCATCTACTGCTTTGATTACATCTGCTTTAGGTTTAGAAATTTGGCAACTCTACTTATTGTTTAATGATGCTTCCTTACCTCCTCAACTAGTTCCTATTTTTTGGATAGCTAGTATAGCTTTGATTGCTCATTTAATTGAAGGTTTAATCGCTGGGTTTATAGCCAACACCTGTAAGAAGAATTTTTTTATTTATGGAGTTTATACTTTCTTCGTAGGATTTGTGGGGTTATTGGAGTTGCAAGAAATAATATCTAGTTCTAAAGAATAATAGTTAATTTTTACATACGTAATGATATTACTGATGGTTATCCAGAGAATGAACATCTTGAATTTGATTATATTATTCCTCATAATAAAGTTTGTTTGATAGGTGAAATAACAGCAAGAGAGGATAAAAATAATATCAAGAAAAAATATGATAAATTTATAAAGCAAGTTAATATAATCAAGGGATTAAAAATTTTAAAAGATTTATGGATTAAATTAGGAGTAAAAAATAACTATCTCAAGAATTTTAGAGAAGTAGAAGAGATTAAAGCATTTTTTATTATTACAGAAAAAGAGAAATATGACTTAACATTAGCTGATATTACAGATGTAGCTAAATTTTATAAATCTGATTTTTTAAGACGATGAAAACGTTCAATCCATTATGGAAGATGATTGTCAAATTCAAGTTACTGCTATAGATTTTCAAACCTCAGACATTCAATTAATTCATGAATCTAGTGCTAGAGTATTTATAGAGATTAATGTAACTCAAACAAAGGTAGAAATATCGCATCTAGATCAAATAGCTTATCAATTGGGAAGTGACGATCCAAAAGTTATTGCAACGAGAATTATAGTGGGTATTAACTCACGACAAAAATACAGCTCATTTTTTAAAATTAACTCAGACACAATTAGTCAAGGTATTATTGAGGCTGGATTAATTATAGATGCTTTAAAAAAAATAACTAATTTCAATAAGATTAACAAAATAAAAAATGCTAAAAATGGAAATAGTTTATCAAAAAGACAAGGATATGAAAATTTATTTGATACCACAACTTTAGAGTTACTCAAAAGAGAGATTTTAGTTAAAAAAGGAGTTGTTTTAATAGAAAGATATTTTAATATAATATTTTCAGTATTTCAATATGATAAAATAGAAAATAAAAATGATATCAAGTCTTCCTTTAAGTATGCAAAATTTTGGGCAGGATTTATCAATTTACTCTGCTTATTTATAGATCAGGGTTTAAATTGGACTGAAATCAAAGGAGAATTTAAAAAAATACAATCAAATCTTATGAAACTAAGACAAGTAAATTCATATAAAGATATTTTATTCGATTTTCAAGATGTTAACATTCCAAATTCAAGCCATGCTCCTACAAAAGTCTGTAAATTTCTAAATGCTAATCGTGACAAACCTTCTTCTATAAAAAACATAGATTCTTAATAACTTACTTATAACTTCTTTGAGTTAGTGCCACATTTTCAAACTCTAAATCTTCCTTATGTAAGATAGATTCTTTATTTTCTCCTTGATATTCCCAAGCTGCAACATAACTATAATCTTCATCGTTGCGTTGGGCTTCTCCTTCAGTAGTTTGATACTCTTCGCGAAAATGTGCGCCACAGGATTCGTCTCTTGATAAAGCATCTTGTGCCATTAATTGCCCTAGTTCGATAAAATCAGCGACTCTACCAGCAAATTCTAAGTTTTTATTAAAATCACTGTTATTTCCAGGCACTTTAACATTCTTCCAGTATTCCCCTTTTAGTTCAGCGAGTTTCTCCGAAACATATTTCAATCCTTCTTTACTGCGAGACATCCCCACATAATCCCAGAGGAGTTTTCCTAACTCGCGATGGAATTCTAAGACAGTTTTATCTCCATCAACAGTTAGTAACTTAGAAATTTTATCTTTAACTGTATTTTCTGCTTGCTCAAATTCAGGATGACTTGTATCTACAGGAGGTAAATCTGTGGTTGCGATATAGTTACCAAGAGTATAGGGAATAACAAAATAACCATCGGCTAATCCTTGCATTAAAGCACTAGCACCTAAACGATTTGCTCCATGATCGGAAAAATTGGCTTCTCCCAATACGTGCAAGCCTGGGATGGTACTCATCAGATTATAATCTACCCACAAACCACCCATGATGTAATGGACTGCGGGATAAATACGCATCGGTACTTGGTAGGGATTTTCCGCAGTTATCCTTTCATACATCTGAAATAGATTACCATATTTTTCCGCGATCGCGCCTTTGCCCTGTTTTGCTATGGCATCACGGAAATCTAAATATACGGATAAACCAGTTTTTCCTACTCCTCTTCCTTCATCTGTAATTTGTTTGGCATTGCGGGAAGCGACATCACGAGGTACTAAGTTACCAAAGCTAGGATAGCGAGTTTCAAGATAGTAATCTCTTTCTGCTTCTGAAATTTGATTAGGAGGGCGTTTATCTTCTGGGTTTTTGGGTACCCAAACTCGCCCATCATTACGTAAACCTTCACTCATCAGAGTTAACTTAGATTGATAATCCCCTGCAACAGGGATACAAGTAGGATGTATCTGAGTAAAACAGGGATTAGCAAATAATGCACCCTTCCTGTGACATCGCCAAGCAGCAGTTACATTAGAGTTTTTGGCATTAGTAGAAAGATAATAAACATTGCTATAACCACCAGTACAGAGTAAGACTGCATCTCCTACATACCTTTCCATCTCCCCTGTAACTAAATTACGAACAATAATCCCTCTAGCTTTCCCGTCTATTACTACTAAATCCAACATCTCTCGACGGGAATACATCTGGATTTTTCCTTGTGCTATCTGGCGCGACATGGCACTATAAGCACCAAGCAGCAATTGTTGCCCTGTTTGCCCTTTAGCATAGAAAGTACGAGATACTTGTGCCCCACCAAAAGAACGATTTGCTAACAAACCACCATATTCTCTAGCAAAAGGTACACCCTGAGCTACACATTGATCGATAATATTATTACTAACCTGCGCTAAGCGATAAACATTGGCTTCCCTAGAACGATAATCTCCCCCTTTGATAGTGTCATAGAATAACCGCCAAACCGTATCCCCATCATTAGGATAGTTTTTCGCTGCGTTAATTCCTCCCTGGGCTGCTATACTGTGGGCGCGACGAGGAGAATCTTGGATACAAAAGCTTTTGATGTTATACCCCAACTCCGCTAAAGTTGCTGCTGCGGATGCACCTGCTAAACCCGTACCTACAATTAAGATATGGTGTTTCTTTTTGTTAGCGGGACTTACTAGGGGACAATGATCTTTATAATAGTCCCATTTATCTTGTAGTTTTCCTGGTGGGGTTTTGGAGTCGAGTTTCATAGGTATGATTATTGTTTCGTAGAGGCGGAAGGCTTACGCCCTATAGTAAGTAACTCAAATTATATTAGAGGCTCACGATTTTAATATTGTATAAAAACAAAACAATAGAACTCTTGCACAAATAATTTTAAATATCAGAAGTTATAAGCTTTTGTTGCTAGTGTATCTGCTGTTTCAGTTTGTAGCTATTTCTGAAAATTCAACAGGTCGCATGAGGCACTATTTTCCACCACGTATATAATATCATGTCAAGTATCAATTTTGTTGAATTTTGCTGCATTAATTTTCTACTCTCTAGATCAGGAGTAATTATTTTTTCAGGACTTACACAAATTACCTTAATCAACACCACGGGTAGGGCGATGCACTGCCCACCCTACAATACATATAGCGTTAAAATCTCTTCAGTGCATAAGTCCTGTTTTTTTATAGAGATACAGAGAATATATAGGTAAGAAGTATTGATCGCTTTTTATTGAACAATGATTCTCTAGTAAGAATGGATTTAATACTTGCTTTGTTTATCTGCTGTTTCAGTTTGTAGCTATTTCTGAAAATTTAGCAGGTCGCAAGAGGCACTATTTTCCATTATGTATATAATATCATGTCAAGTATCAATTTTACTTACTTAACTAACATTAATTTAAAACTCAAAAACAGGTAATATAGCAGTCTTAAATTATTTGTGAAAACAACAAAGGACAAAAGACTAATAACTAATGACTAATAACAAAAATTTAGCCAAGCCTTTTCTAAAGTGGGTAGGAGGTAAAAATCAACTATTGACACAATTAGAAACTTTTTATCCTCCAGAACTAAAGGAAGGAAAAATAGATCAATACTTTGAACTTTTTGTGGGTGGTGGGGCTGTTTTTTTTGAAATTATGCAGAAGTATCCCATAAAAAAAGCATTCATCAGTGATATCAATCCAGATTTAATATTAGCATATAAAGTAATACGCGATCGCGCCCCAGAATTAATTGAAATACTCTCACAATTACAAACAGAATATTTAAATAGCAATCTTGAAGAACAAACTAATATTTTTTATCAAATTAGGGAAAATTATAATAAGCAAAGAATAGATTTTAACTATGACGGTGGGGGATGCTGGGGTTTCCCCAGCATATCCAACCACCGTGTTAATAACCTATCTGAAGAATCGATAAAACGAGTTGCTTTAATTATCTTTCTCAATAAAACCTGTTTCAATGGTTTATATCGTACCAATAAAAAGGGAGATTTCAATGTCCCGATGGGAAGATATAAAAATCCTACTATTTGTAATAGTGACAATATTCTAAAAGTATCTAATTTATTAAAAAACGTCACTATAATTTCTGGTAATTATGATATTTTTACTCAATATATAGATAGCACATCTTTAGTGTATCTCGACCCACCTTACAGACCTATTAGTAACACTTCTAGCTTTACTGCTTATGCAAAATCTAGCTTTAATGATGATAGTCAAATTAGGCTAAGTCAGTACTATCAATATCTGGATCAAGAATGTCAAGCTAAGGTTATCTTAAGTAATTCCGATCCTCGCAATACAGATTCTGAAGATAATTTTTTTGATGACTTATACGCTAAGTACAATATTCATCGAGTTAGTGCAAGTCGTATGGTAAATAGTCAAGCCAGTAATCGAGGTAAAATTACAGAATTATTAATCACTAATTATTAATTTAACAACAAATAGAGAAGTTTCGCCAAACTTCCCTATTATAAATATTTCTTAACTAAAAACTGAAATAATATTAATTACAGCAGGTTGCATAATATAAAGGTACAGAAAATTTTCGTAAGATTGGTATTTCTTGACCTACTTAATGATTAAACAATTTCTGTTTTATGTATTGAGTTGAATTATAATCTACTGTACTTTCTCTAATCAAGAAATAAAATTATTATTTCACAAAACTAAGTATTATAAAATTCAAATACCTCGTACTGTATTAATATCTTTATTAACCATTGTAATTCCTGATGTTATTCCCTTAGTAGGTTCAATTGATGATGGTTTTTTGACTGGTAGCTTGATTGCTTATGGAGCTTTTTTATTTTTTCAAGCCAATAAAAACAAAGATAAATTTAAAACTATGCACAAATTTTATACTTTACTTTATTGATGTTAGAAAGCCTAGGATGATTCTTAAATTAAAAACTCGATCCAGGTTGAGTCAAAAACTCTTGTTCTGCGGAAGTTGATTCTCTATTTAATATTTTGTTGCGATGAGGGAAACGACCAAAAATTTCGATAATTTCTTGATGTTTAATAGCAAATTTAAGGTTATCTTGTTTACCTAATTTAGTAAAAAGTTCCACACACTTAGCCTGGTTAGCTTTATTTTCACTGTGCATTAAAGGCATATAAAGAAATACTTGCTCATCCATTGATAAACTTTGATCATAATTATGCTCGATAGCATATTTTGTTAACTCAACCGCCTGATTATCTGTCGCAAATGCTTGGGATGTATCACGAAACATATTGCGAGGAAACTGGTCTAAGACAATAATTAAAGCTAGTGTGTCATGAGGATTACTTTTCCAATGTTCTAAAGCACCAGTTTTTGCCATGAGATAAGTATTAATGAAACGTGCTTCAATTTCTCGATCAAATGCTGCACTTTTTTTAAACCATAATGGTTTTACTCTGTCGGAAAACCAAAAATTTAATATTTCTGACGGCATACAAGGAGGTTAAAATGAGAAAATATTAAGGTTTGACTTAATATGGGGTAAAAATAGGGAATATAGAGAGAAAAACTAAAGAAGAGCAAGAGAAAGCAATATTTTGAGACTTTTCGGCGAATTTTGAGCCCCCAGCTATCAATTCTTTTGGTACGGTAAATAATAATGTTAGTTCAGACTGATCTTATTTAGAGAAATGGTATAAAGGTCTAAGCAAATTTGGTTTTAATAAGGGGGTGGGTGCAGAATCTAGTCCTGCAACCACCTTCTTCAGTTTTCAATAGACTCAAAAACTGGAATCTCTTGGATAAATAACCAAAAATTTTCCAATACAACCTATTCACCAAGAGATTTCAAGATTGTTTTTCTTTTTCTATTTCTTCCTGAAGCTTAGCTAATTCTTCGGGGGACATTTCCTCTAAACGCTTTTGTAGCACTGCTTCTTCATAATCCTTCAGTTGCTGATTATAAGTCATATTTTTGGTCACAACCCTTAATAGATAAGTGATTGACCAACCAATTATACCCACAACTAATAAGGTTTGCGTCCAGATTCCCGCAGAGATACCACTCATACCAGCAGTATCTAAAACCAGATAGATTATTCCCCCACCGACAAAAATAGCCAGACCAATACCAAGAGCATCTATTCTACGCATAGTTTTAAATTATGCTTGTAGCTTACGACCTTTGGGACGAAAATTGAGCAAAGGACTCAACAATAACAATCCTGGGAAGAAAAGAAACACGAAAAGATACATAATCAAACGTTCTATTGAACCAGCCACATACCAACGGCTCTTGAGATAAAAATAGAGGATTCCTGGTAAGACTACAAGATAAGTCCCACTTAACACCAAATACAATAAAGCAATTAATTGAGTTTCTGTGATTGCCATAATTATTAGTTGATTAATTATATATAGCCACAACTATTCTACAGGATGAGAATAGAAGATTGGGAAAGCATAACACCAACTTAGATTATAAAAAGATAAATCTACACTCGTGCTTAAGTCTAAATATACAATATCAATAGGAAATTTTTAGGAACCATATCAATAAGAATGAGTAAGTGCTTCAAAACCCAATATGAACAACAAACAGCAGAATATCAATGAATCCCAGAATCGAGGCAATAGTTACTATGAGAATCATCAATATAAATTAGCGATCGCAGAATATAGCCAAACAATTAAACTCGATCCTGATAATGCTGATGTGTACCGCGATCGCGGTAATGCTTACTATAATCTAAAACAATATGATAGTGCGATCGCTTATTGATAAACTACAAATTTTCCAGAAAAATCCCAAAAACATAAAACATTATTTAGGTAAGTTTTTTATGATAATTAATCATGCTGAAAAACAAACTTTATCATGAATTTTAGTTTACAAAAATACCAAAAATATCAACAAGAATTATCCCAAATTTATCATATAGACTCCAGTAAGTTACATATTTTCCAGACTATCCCCTCCACTAATCCTAAAGCCTGGGAATTATTAGACTCTGGAGAAAATCCCCCCTTTACCGTCATGGCATTAAAACAAACAGTAGGAAGAGGACAATGGGGTAAGACTTGGATATCTTCCGAAGGGGGTTTATATCTTTCTGTAATGGTACAACCCAATATTGCTCTTAATGATAGCTTTCATCTCACAATGGCAACCGCTTGGGGAATTGCAGAGATTTTAAACAGTTATGGTTTTCCCATATTTATCAAATGGTCAAATGACCTAATTTTAAATAAACGCAAACTGGGAGGAATTAAAATTGAAAGTCGCTCTCAGAAAAATCTTATTAAATATGCAGTAATTGGTGTAGGTATCAATTGGATTAATCCTGTTCCAGAATTAGGTATTAATTTACAGTCTTTTTGTGAGGAAACTGATCGCAATAACTTCATATCTCTAGAAAATTTAGCAGCTATTACTATTACTGGAATTTTATATGGCTATCAACAGTATTTTGATTTCGGAACAAACTATATACTAGACAACTATCAATCATTGCTCAATAGTTTAGGAAAAAAAGTACATTTACATGACAAGACTGGGGTTATCACAGGAGTTTTAGAAACTGGGCAGTTACAAGTTAAACTCAAAAATTCAGAACAAATTGAACAGATTATTAATCTGGTACCAGGACAAATTAGTATTGGGTACGATTCATGCAAAAGGTCTATTAATTAAAACATTCAGGAGTAATCATTGCTGTATTGGGAGATTCAGCCACCAATTCTAAATTTCCGCGCTCATTTACTATCCAGGTTGTTGCTTCTTGGAGTTTCAAGTTCTCTTCTCTTTGAGTACTAGTCTTGTTGGGACTTGGGGAATTATGATTCATTTTCGGGATAATAGGAACTTCCATGATATTCTTTGGCTCTATTTTTGTTGTTTCTTGAATATATTCAACAGTTCCTAACTCTGATACCATATCTTCCGTGAAAACAGTTAGAGGACTAGGAGATATTCCGCCACGCCCAATATAGCGAAATTGATTGGCTGTAAAATCAGAATTTAAACCACAACCACTATACATTAACTTTTCAGGAGATATTGGAGATTGCTCTTGAAGATTTGTCTTGATTTTAGAATCAATATCAGGAGAAACAATGGTTATTTCTCCATCAACACCTAAATCAGAACTAGCATCAATTTGTCCTTTTTCTACAGCATTAAAAGGAAATAAACCTGTAGTCTGGATTACAATATTTCCTCCCCTTCCTGCTTCTGCTTTAGCAATGATTGTGCTGTTGTCATCCAATAGAACTAAAGTTTCTGTATTTATGCCAATATTTCCTCCATTACCATTACCTTTAGCATCAACAGATATACCACTTTGACCTTGTAAAAGTATCGAATTACTCCTTAAATTTATCGAACCTCCATTGCCAAATTTTGTATTGGCTCTAATGTGGCTATTGCTATCTAATGCTATTTTTTTAGATACAATATCAATATTTCCAGCATTTTTTTGTCCTAGATTTTCGACAGAAACTTGACCTCCTTCTTGTAGCAACAGTTGGGAAGTATTGATCGATAAACTACCACTTTCACCTGTATTTAAATTCTGTCCTCCAGAAGAAGAAGCATATAATCCACTGTTAAAATTACGGCTATTACCTGATATGGTAATAGCATCTTTAGCATTGATGGTAATTGTCCCTGCATCTCCAATTCCTGTAGTACTAGAGCCAATTCTTCCTCCATTAGTTATGTTTAATCTATTGGTTGTGATAGTAATATTTCCCCCCGAACCAGTCGCTTCTGAGTCAACATTTACGACTATGGCAGAGGGGAGCAAAACGGAAATAATCTCACCAGATGGTAATGAACTTTTAATTTTAGCAACATCAGATATTTCTAAAGATTCTTGAGCTTGGATGTTAATATTGCCTCCTCCTCCTTCACTAAGATTATCAGCCGTAATTATAGAGCCATTTTGTAAGCTAATGACTCTAGCATTCATTAAGATATCTCCCCCGTTTTCTTTAGCAGAAATAATAGGTTTATCTGGTCCGTCTGATAATCCTGATTGTGTTGCTAACAAACTTTGATTTAATTGAATTGAATTAGTAGCAGTCAGAGATATTATTCCCCCCTTATTATCGTTAATATTAGAGTTCAAAATACGTGAGGAATTGATAATGATATTATCTCCTCGTAAATTCATTATTACTGAGGTTCCAGAATTATTAATTTCTGAATTTTCACCAATATAAATATTTTCAAAATTTGTGATATCACTATAATCAAATTGCCAAGTAGCATTACTATGCTGCAACTGGATTGTTTCTCCTGCTCCGACTCCTGCTATTTCAACTCGTCCAGACAGAGGCTTAATCTTGGTATTGTTTAAAGTAACCTCTCCTCCTAATAAGGCAAAGGTTGTACCTGGCTTTAAAAGCTTAAGTGTATTATTAGAACTAACAATATCTCCAGGATTATCGGAAAATCTCAAACCAATAGGAGCATTAATAGTTAAGATCGGTTTAACTGGATTACTAGCAGCAAATTCAATATTGTTGGGAAAAAGAATACTATTCGCGGTACTCCCATAAAATGAACCGCCAATATGCAAACTAGCATTTTCTCCAAATATAATACCAGCAGGATTAATTAGAAATAGATTTGCACTACCATTAGCCCGAATTAATCCATCAATATTGGAAATATTCCCCCCTGTAACGCGAGAAAAGATATTAACTATATTATTAGCATTGTTAAAGAAAGCTTCACTACCTCTTAGTACAGAAAACTCTTTAAAACTGTGAAATAAATTACCGCCAGCGCGATCGCCATTATTAATTATAAATCCATCATCCGTAACAGAAATGCTGGTATTGGTTGTTCCATCACTACTAATTTGAGCATTAGCTGGTGAAATAAGTATTGTTCCAATCCATAAACTGAGCAATGACGAGAATATACCTTTCATCAACAATAAAGAAATAAATTTGCTTTTATTTTATAAATTAACCAGTTATCTAGATATTAAAAACTTATTAATAGCTTTTAATTTGCTAGTTAAGCAGCTCAGAAACTTTCAGGAATAAAACAGTGTTTTCACTGACTAATAAATCCAGATTCCCTATTATCGGGTCAGGGAGATTTTAACTCTTAGACAAAAAAATAAAACATAAATACTATTTGTTTGAGCCAGGTAGCTATAGTTACTAGTTCTTGCTGATCAAGATTATTTAGTTGTCCCAAATCTATTTAAAGATTTAATTAATAATTCCCCAAAGTTCAGTCCCTTCTCTTTGATAATCATAGATTTGGTACTTACTTTAAGTTTATAAGTCAAATAAAAATCTTTTAGTTGAATTTGCTTAAACTGATATTTAATTTTATTTTTATAATTTTCCTGAAAGTTAGGTTTCAAGGGCTATTAGGTTTATAAATCTAATTTTATCTTTATTTAATATATCAATTTAATACACCTATGAAACTTATTAGCAGCTTGTTTTTCAGCTAAATAGCCTATTTCTTTCTTGAAGACAACAAGTTATAAAAGAACAATTGAACTCTCTAGTCATAATTAAAAACACTTGTTAACTTTGGGCAGTAGAAAAAACTTTTGCATATTTTTTTTGAAGATATCAGCAATGGTTGCTACGTAAAAACACGCAAACAGTTAAAGATATGATTTCAAATGCAATTGATTGTTTTGTTATAATACTAAAAATAAAAAAAGGAATATGACTACAATGACACATTGTCATATTCCTTTTTTTGTATATATTTTGTCCAACTTAATTTATCAAGTAAATACCGATGTATTTAATTAGTAAATCTCAGTATTTTCTCCAAGATAAGTTGCCAACAAAAAGTTTTTTGTAAGTAAAACCAACCACGAATCTAAAACCATCATGAATAAAATGTCCTACGCTCTAACAACTCTGGCTGCTATCAGCATGACTTTTTTACCTGCTACTGCTATGGAAGCACCTTTAAACGAATCAGTTACTTCAACTAATAATTCAACTGATGCCACTTATCAAATTAACAAGGCGACAAAAACTAATTATTGTATTCGCGTGTTTGGTACTTGGTGGTGTTGATAATTAATTTACAAGTGACCCAAGACTATTAGAAACAAACTAGGCTTGAAAGCAAGATGTCAGAAGTGATTGAGAGAGAGAAGATTAGAAAAAATATTCGTCATAATCTCGATGTTTGTCTCCATTAGTCACAACAATATGAACTAGTTAGTGGCTTATCGTCTTAGCCTTATGCAGAGTTGAATAAGTAAGATTAATATTGATCAGGCTAGATATATTGTGTCTACTGAATCAGAAGAATCCTTCACCACGAAAAGGCTCAAAAGTGACTATGATGTTGTGATGGTTGGCTAATTTCATCAAAGAATTAAGTAAGCCATCGCCATCACCATCAAGTTTATTGATGACTTTTGGGCAATATCGAATGTAAGAAAAGCGGGTTAATAACACAAAAAAAGAGTTGGATAAGCAGATTAAGCTAATATCCAACTCCTATAAATTACATACGCGCTAAAGCAGAGATTTTAGATACCATATCTGGTTTCAACTCTTTCAATTCATCAAGATTTAACCAGCCTTCTTTGACTAATCTGGCAAAATCAAACACGATAGTAGAACTGTTGTAAACATATTTACCGTCTATTTCATGTCTTTTAGTGCTTAATAGATCGTGTAAATACCATAAATCTTGAAGCTCTGTAATTGAACTAGCGCGATCGCGAATACTAGCAATTAAAGCAGAAGTTTCTCGTTTATATGCAGTCTGCAAGACTTGGTTGGCTATCTTTTCTTGTTTTTCAGACCATTTTACTTCATTATTTTTTAACATTAACACGGAACTTTTAGTTTAATATACGTATTTTATAATACATATAATATCATTTAATTAGTATTATTAGACAAAGCTAATATTAAAAATGTTAATGTTAGGCTATGATAGGATGTTAATTTAAAAAAATAAGCTGATCGCCTGAATCTTTTGGCAACCAACTTATTAAAATGATTATCATGAACTAATTACAGTGGAAGATATTATTGTAATCAGTAGTTTTAGTGGTTGGGTTTAAAAATCTTTTTTTAACGCGCTAAATTTAGTAACTCTTTAGGAGATGCTAGTAAATCGATCGCGACAAAGAAGATTTTGTTCTCGGAATTAAGTAAAAATCTCCAAGACATATTCATTCCTACCCCAGCACCAAACCAAGGAGTTTGCACTTTACCTGTAACTTTAATCTGAGTAAACCCATCTTCAGCAGGCTCAGATACCCCACGTTCTGGAGCTAATTTAAGATTGGGACATTCTTCTTTGAAAAATTTGAGTACTGCTTCTTGACCAACAATAGGTCTTTTGAAGGGAGGTTGTAGTGCACCATCAGGAGTAAACAATTTGATTAATTCATCAAAATCGTTAGCGTTCAACAAATTCATGTAGCTTAGTACTGTAGGATTGGTAACCCCCTCGATAGTGACTTTAGTTCGCTTCGATATTTCCGTGGGAGGAACTACTGGTTCACTGACTCTTTTAAAGTTGCTCATCTTAGCAGGATCAAATCCCATATCAACTACAGTATTTCGTAATACAGTGATTTGTTGTCCTGAATCTAATGCTTGAAGGGCTGCAAGTACGGCAGAAGCGTTAGCGGAAAGTTTATATCCTTCGGGAATAGGCGCAACAACACCTTGTTCCATCAATTCTCCCAGTTTGTACCAGAAACCAAGTTTGATATTAGGAGTCCAAGTAGCGTAGGTACGACAAATGGGAGTGTCGGCACGGTTAGCGAGATCGCACATTACTTGGGATTGTTCTTGAAAGCCCATTGCCTTAATCTGGTTGAGAGTAGGCTCGGCAAATTGCATATTGGCTGCTCCAGGCGCAGCAACTGTGATGGTTTTACCCATTTCTAAGTAAGCAAACCAAATCCAGGCAAGTTGATCTTCTGCACTGAGCTGATTAAATCTAGCTGTTAATGCTGGTACTGCATCCGCATATAAGGTATTGGGGAATATATTACGGGCTGAATCAATAGTAAATGACACAGATCTTCCTCCGGTAAGTTATTTTGCTATCTAAAAAACACTCTATGATTAAATCACTAGGTAATAAGCAAATAAATGAAAGAAGATACAAACATTTACTTTGTTCTATAAATAGGCGGTAACATAGGGTTCGTGCGACGAGGGGCATCCTATCTCTGAAATCGATAAAATTTTCATAATTTTTCAATATCGCACTTGGGAATACTTACTGCATATAGCTTTTATCTAGCGATCGCCTATTTAAAATATTAGAAAATATCGGAGAGTGACAGAAGAGGGTTATCCTCTTGCGCGATCGCCTTCTGACTTGATATTACTACTTGAAATAAAATTGTAAGACGAATCCCCTACATTAGTAATTGTATTCTCCTTATATAATATATACGTATTGAATTCTGTACAGCAATACATCTTCGTTTGTTGCATAAATGGCTCTGATTTTTAGAATATCTTGTAGAATCCCCGTCAGGTGATCGCTTGGATTTTTTCTTGTTAATAAATAATACCTCTAAGATAGCTATAAGCTAAATTTTAGAGGTATTTATCTCCGTTTAATACGCTTCAATTAC
>JASJDF010000019.1 GCA_030065715.1 Xenococcaceae cyanobacterium MO_188.B19
AATCCAATTATTAAAATATACTTATATTTAATATGTTACAAGAGATCTCCAAAAGGTACTATTTGACAACTCAAAACTAATTACATTGGGGATTTAGCTACATCACAGTCGATATTTAAAAGGAATAGTTTAAATAATACTGGGTTTATAATGCTAATTAGTTTATGATTCCTATTACACCCAGTATTTTATTTAAAATTTACATAAAAATAATGTATCAATCTCCTAATAATTTCGATTTTGACCCCAATGACAAGTTGGTAAATAGTAGTTCTTCCGAGGAACTTGCAGAACTTATTGATGATAGCGATCTTGATAACATAGCAAAAAGAAATATTATTCAACGCAAAAAACATTTAGAAAAACTTTTCGTCTATTTAATTGGCTTTGGAGTAGGCTTAGGACTAGTATTAGCTTTGATGCTAACTATGGTTTTGCATAAATTTGGCTTATTAGAAAAACCTAATGATATTAAAGCAAAACCTCAACAAACAGAAATTTTAAAGTTAGAAAGTATCGAAAAACAATAAAGATTATATATTGGTTATCGAGGTTAGCTTTTGAACTGTATTTTCTAATTTTTTTAATCCTTTTAAACTGCCTTTAATTAATTGTATCGCAGCTAAGGGATGCTTCAGCATAGTAACAGTTAAAGGTAATATTTTTAGTTCTCCTTGATCGCTAATTGCTTGAGTAAGATCGGGGATATCATGTTGAGGATCATCACTAATTACTCTTAAAATAGCAACAGCAATATTTTGCTTTTGTAATAGCTGTAAATAACTAAATCCCTCCATATCAACAACATCAGTTTGGTAAGTACGATAAATTTGCTGTTTTTCTGAAGCTAAATTGACAACGCGATCGCTGGTATAACTGGTAACTAAGGATGCACTGGGTAAGTAATCGTGAATGGTTGTAGTTAATTCTCGATCTGTCTCTAAACTAATCTGCTTATGGGGATCAAAACAACTTTGATACAGTACCACATCTCCTACGGAATATTGCTTAGATAAACCACCACATAAACCCATCATTACCAATCTTTTAACATTTAATGATTTGAGATAAGCAATTTTGGCTGCAACTTTTGCCTGATTGATACCCATAGGAATGGATATTATAGCCAAGGAAGAATGCTTCTCTTTGTCGATAGCGCGACAAACAGCTTTATACTCTGCTCCTTGGGGGACTACAATAGCATCAATCATCTTTTGATCCTTCATCTATATTTTTATATGGCATTAGACGAACAAGAAACAGTAATTAAAGAAGCAAAAACCCAATCTCAGAAAGTATCCCAGAAAACTAGTACTTGGGAAAGCATCAAAGAAAATATCTTCACTATAGGAATTGCTATTGCGATCGCTGTTGTGATCCGCATTTTTATTGCCGAACCTCGCTACATTCCTTCTGAATCGATGTATCCTACCTTAACTACTGGCGATCGCTTAATAGTAGAAAAGGTTTCTTATAACTTTAATCCAGTTCATCGAGGGGATATTGTAGTTTTTCAACCCCCAGAACAATTACAAGTACAAGGTTATGGAGCTAACCAAGCTTTTATTAAACGCGCGATCGCTAAATCAGGAGAAACGGTAAAAGTTGACCATGGGATCGTATATATTAACGAGCGACCACTCAAAGAAAATTATATTGCTCAATTACCTAACTACAAATTATTCCCTGTTACCGTTCCAGAAGGAAAATTATTTGTGATGGGAGATAACCGCAACAATAGTAATGATTCCCATCTTTGGGGGTTTTTACCTGAGTCTAATATTATAGGGCGAGCAGTATTTAGGTTTTGGCCTCTTGATCGGGTTGGTAATGTTTAATCAGTAACCTATATCAGTTGCAATGATGCGACTGTAACTGCGAAGTTAACAGAGGGATATCAAGTTTCCAAAAATGCCAGAATAATTTAGGACAAATCACTTAAATTACAGCCCGTAAATAATCTAGTTATAGCGTTACGCATCTACGTTAGGACATTTCATTTATTGTAGGGGGCTTTTCGCGTTCCCGTAGGGTGCGAAGCCAAAGCCCTTACAGGATTTTTTTGTCCTAACCTAAGTTTGTAAAGCTATATTTACGGGCTTTTTTGGATATAATGTTTGTGACTATAGTCATACCACCATAAACAAAATGAATGAAAAAAAACTTTCGGTGCAGGAGAGTTCAAAACTCACTGTTTGAGACTGATCGATGAAGTTGACCAGACCAAAGAATCCATTGTTATTACCAAGCATGGCAAGCCAATGGCAGAATTAAAGCCTATTGCCGACGAAACCTATTCTCTGTTTGGTTGTCTAGAAAATACCGTTGAGGTTACAGGAGACATTGTTGAAGGTACGGGAGAAGTTTGGTGCGCTGATGTCTAGCTCAACTAAAGGCGCAATTTTAGACACTCATACGTGGATTTGGTTATTTGAAGGCTATAAATATATAAATTTTGAAAGTTGCAATTTATCTGGAATTTTTGCTTACCCTTCCTTATGGGACAATTAGCAATAGAGAAATTCTATAGCTAACCCATAATTATTTCAAAAATTACAATGAGTTCATCAATCAAGCAAAAAGCAATTACTATTCTTGGTTCTACTGGTTCTATTGGGACACAAACTCTAGATATTGTTAAAGATCATCCTGATAAATTTCGCGTTGTGGGATTAGCAGCAGGACGGAATATTCAGTTATTAGCAGAGCAAATACGTGCTTTTAAGCCTGAAATTGTCGCAACCTCTTACGAAGATAAATTACCAGAACTGCAAAATGCGATCGCAAATCTGACTAATCCACCTAAAATCTTAGTAGGAGGGGAAGGAGTCGCTGAAGTAGCTCGTTATGGAGATTCAGAAAGCGTAGTTACAGGAATTGTGGGTTGTGCTGGCTTATTACCAACTATTGCAGCCATTGAAGCAGGAAAAGACATTGCTCTAGCTAATAAAGAAACCCTGATCGCTGGTGCGCCTGTAGTCCTACCTTTAGTAGAAAAACATGGAGTTAAATTACTTCCTGCTGACTCAGAACATTCTGCTATTTTCCAGTGCTTACAGGGTGTTCCAGAAGCAGGTTTAAGAAGAATTATGCTCACTGCTTCTGGTGGCTCCTTCCGCGATCTACCAGTAGAAAAACTGGCTACTGTCACAGTGCAAGATGCTCTTAAACATCCTAACTGGACGATGGGACAAAAGATTACTATCGACTCTGCTACTCTAATGAATAAGGGTTTAGAAGTAATTGAAGCTCATTATCTCTTTGGACTAGATTATGATCATATAGATATTGTGATTCATCCTCAAAGTATTATTCACTCCCTGATCGAAGTGCAAGACACTTCCGTTTTGGCTCAATTAGGTTGGGCGGATATGCGTCTTCCCCTACTCTATGCTCTATCCTATCCTGATCGCATCTATACCGATTGGGAACCCTTAGACTTAGTAAAAATCAGTAATCTTACTTTCCGTGAACCAGATCACAATAAATATCCTTGCATGAAACTGGCTTATGCAGCAGGAAGGGCAGGTGGATTAATGCCAGCCGTATTAAATGCAGCCAATGAACAAGCTGTTGCTTTATTTTTAGCTGAAAAGATTGAATTTTTAGATATTCCCCGTTTAATTGAAACAGTATGCGATCGCTTTACTACGCAAAATACACCCTATCCTAGTCTAGAAAATATTTTAGAAGCAGATACCTGGGCGAGAAGAATGGTTTTAGAATCTCATTAACTAATTAAATTTTAGATATCTATGTGATGCTTATAAATACTCGTCGCCAATTTCTACAAACTTTAATGGGGAGTTTGTTGCTCCCTCGTTTGTCAAAGATAGTTTTAGCAAGATCACTCCCTCAGATTAAACCTCAAGGGCTTAAGATAGGTGATACTGTAGGATTAATTAGTCCAGCTAGTATTATTAATCAGGACAATCTAACCCAAGCCATAGATTTTCTCAAGACTTATGGCTTCAAAGTTAAAGTAGGTAATCACGTTTTAGATCAATATGGTTATCTGGCAGGTCAAGATACTGACCGTGCTGCCGATGTAAATACTATGTTTGCAGATGACCAAGTTAAAGCCATCTTAGCCATGAGGGGAGGCTGGGGGTGTAATCGTATTTTGCCCCTGTTAGACTACGATTTAATCCGTCGCCGTCCCAAAATTATAATGGGTTTCAGCGATATTACTTCCCTATTGTTAGGGATTTATGCTCGCACTGGTTTAATTACTTTTCACACTCCAGTAGGCATCTCTACCTGGAATTGGTTTTCTCTAATGTATGGGCAAAAAATTTTTCTCAACAAAGAAGCAACTGTGTTTCAAAATCTAACCAGCCATCGAGTAGAAACCATAAACGCTGGCAAAACCAAGGGGAGGTTACTAGGAGGTAATTTATCAGTGCTAACAGCCATGATCGGTTCATCATACCTTCCTTCTTGGAAAAATACCATCTTGTTTGTGGAAGAAGTGGGAGAAGCAATTTACCGAGTTGATCGAATGTTGACTCAACTTAAAATTGGAGGAATTCTAGACCAACTGGCTGGTTTCATCTTTGCCAACTGCTCTGATTGTTCAACAGACGAAGATGATGAGCCTTCTCTGAGCTTAAAACAAGTTTTGTCAGATCATATTGCACCTTTGTCGATTCCTGCCTGGTATGGCTCAATGATTGGTCATATTAAAAACCAATTTATTGTTCCCTTAGGCGTAGAGGTAGAAATCGATGGGGAGCGAGGTACGATCTCAATGCTAGAACCAGCCGTAGTGTGACGTTCTACCGACATTGATGCTATCACATACAATCTCTGGGCTTTCCTAGACTCACCAGAATGTCTGTAACCTTCTCTAGCTAAATGTCTCAAACTTTTCTCAACATCCTAAGTAGAGCAAACAGTCAATATGTCCTTAATCGTCGAAATATAGGTAAAGTTAAAAAAATCAGAAGAAGTAAAAAATGAAAATTCAGATTTTTTTAAGTTTACTTGGAGTTTTAAAAGATCAAAACTCTTCTCATATAAAGGTTTGATGCGGATTTGATCATACAAAAACCAAATATTTAGTGTTTTGTAACAGATCATTCATCTGAGATGCTACCCTTTACAATAAATGAAGTAGTATAAGTAAATATACCAGGGGATAAAATACTCATGGAACGCGAGAAGCTAGATAGTTCAGCTTTACTATCATCAAGAGAATTGGAAATATTAGAATTTGTAGTTGCTGGTTTAAGTAATTATAAGATTTCTCAAGAATTGGATATTAGTAAGCGTACTGTTGATAATCACATTAGTAACATTCTCAAAAAGACCAATGCTGATAATCGGGTAGAATTGGTGCGTTGGGCTTTACAATGGGGTAAAGTTTGTCTGGATAATGTCAATTGCTGTTCTTTACCTAATACGATTCCCTCTCAAGCGGGTAATGAGATGGTATCTTAAGTATCAGCAATCATCTATTTTTGTGGGATTAGTTGGGATGGCTATGGGTTTGACTAGCTGCGGAGAATCAGGCTATGTAACCCCTCCAACCAATACCAATATATTAGGGGGTACCCTTAATACAAGAGCAGCTGAAACTACACCCCATTTGTCTCACAATGGTCGTTATTTAGTTTTTACCAGCGATCGCAACTCTCAAACTGGCATTTTTCTCTATGACCGACAAGCTAACAGTATGGTTTCTCTTCCTGGACTAAATCAACCCCAGAGTAGACAATATCAAGGGAATATTAGTGCAGACGGCAATTATATCGTGTATGTTTCTGAGCAGCTTGGTAAAACAGATATTTTTCTTTATAGTCGTATCGAGCTGAAAGCAGAAAATATCACTAAAAATTTTATCGGAGAAGTCCGTAATCCCTCAATTAGCGGGAATGGAAGATTTATCGTATTTGAGGGAAATCGCTCAGGACAATGGGATATCGAAGTCTATGATCGTGGTTTGGATATACCTTTATCCTTACCATCCGATCCCCAATGATACCTTTTCTTTTAAGATAACCACATAAAAGAAAACAACAAGGGTCTTAATGCTATCTACTGCTTATACTCAAATCTTCGGCTGTTTCTAAAGAAGGTACCCTAGGTACAGAGTAAGTAGGAACAAGAAATCCTTGTTGTTTATTCAAAATAAAGCAATTGTATTATTCTGACGCTTGAGCCGAAGATTGATTACCTTCGGAATTTCCAGTATCGTTACCATCGGTTTTCTTTTCTTGATTACCGTAGTATTTCTTATTACGGTTAGAATAACGAGAAGAGGTTTTACGAAACTTTCTAGCGTTAATTTTATTACGTTGTGCTTTTTCTTTTTTGGCGTTGCGACGTTTAGCCATTATGATGTTTTCCTCATAAAAAAACTGTCTCCTCAGTCAGAGAGTGTGTATAGTTAGAGATTCGGATTATGGAGTGAAGCTACTCAATACTAAGAAAAAACCTCTGAATACTGATGTGAATTCTATCTTCCCTCTTGATTCTCAGATTAAATATTAACATCTCTGTTGAAAATTTATAAGTAAATTTTTTTTACGTTTCATGCTGCCTAGTTTCCAACCTGAGAACTTTTAGGAGAAAGAATCAATCCACTCTTGTAATATAGGATTAACTATTTCTGGTGCTTCATCTTGGGGACAATGACCAAGACCCTCTAAAGGAATAAACTGATTTACAGTAGGTATTTTTGCCAATTCTCTACCTAATACAATATCTTCCCAAGGGTCTTGTGTTCCCCAGAGTAAAATAGTAGGACAGGTTAAAAGGGGTAACAAATCTTCTGGTAAAGCACCTTGAGAATAGCGAGTAAAAGCACAAAAAACATCTACTGCACCTGCATCTTTTGCTGGTTTCATTAAGATATTAATTAATTCATCACTAACAGCTTCGGGACGTTTATAAGCTTGGAGTAAAATCTTTTTAACTACATCTGGTTTAGCAATTTGCTTGAAGAAAAAATTACCAACACGTCTATTTGCTAACAACTTCTGTAAAAAAGTCGCCCCCACATTACGATACCAGGGTAAATTTTGGCGTTTGCGATCATGTAATAATCTCAGAGAGCAATTAATCGCTGCGATCCCTTTAACTAATTCAGGATGCTCCACCCCAGTCTGCATAATTACTACACAACCAATAGAATTGCCAACCAAAAAAGCAGGACTACCCACAACTTCTCGGCAAAAATCCGCTACTAACTGCCCCCAAGTTTCAAAAGTATAATTTATCTCCTCTCCTGGAGTAGGCTTGGCAGAAGCACCAAAACCGATTAAGTCAATAGCATAGCAACGAAATTCTTGACCTAAAACAGGCAAATTTTTACGCCAATGACCCCAAGATGCGCCAAAACCATGCACCAATACCACTGCAGCACCCGTCGAGCCACAATTTTGATAAGTAATAGGAAATCCTCGCCAATTCCATATTTTAGGAGAATCAGAAAGAGGTAAGGTAGTAACAGATGATGTCATAGAAATTTATATTTGAATTTTTGTAATATTTCTTAAAAGTTAGTATGACACAAACTATTATTCAAGTTGATGCTTTTACAAATAGTCCTTTTCAGGGAAATCCTGCTGCGGTGTGTGTTTTAGAAAGACCCGAAGAAACAGCACGGATGCAGTTAATCGCCAGAGAAATGAATCTTTCAGAAACAGCATTCATTATCAGGCAAGAAAATGGGTTTAATCTCCGTTGGTTTACCCCCACTACAGAAGTCCCTCTTTGTGGTCATGCAACTCTTGCTACTGCTCATGTTTTATGGTCAAAAGGATATTTATCATCAGATAAACCTGCTCATTTTCATACTTTAAGTGGTTTATTAGTAGCTTGCCAAAAAGGAGAATGGATCGAATTAGATTTTCCTGTTAATCTCTCAAAAATTGTCACTACACCTCCAGAATTATCCCAAGCTTTAGGGGTAACAATTAAAGATACTTATCAAAATTCTTTGGGTTATTTAGTGGAGCTGGAGTCTTCTGATCTGGTGAAAAATTTACAACCTAATTTTGATTTGCTCAAGGCTTTATCTATTCCTGATGTTATTGTTACTAGCATTGCGGAGGCTAACTCAGAATATGATTTTGTATCTCGTTTTTTTGCTCCTGGCTTGGGTATTAATGAAGACCCTGTAACTGGTGCTGCTCATTGTTGCCTTGCACCTTTTTGGCGCAATAAATTAAATAAGGATAGTCTCTTAGCTTATCAAGCCTCTAGTCGCGGTGGAGTAGTTAGAATTAATTATGATGGAGGAAAAAGAGTATATTTGGGGGGACAAGCTGTTACAGTAATGGAGGGAATTTTAAAAGTTTAAATTTTAAAAATTAATTTTAATTTATTCTTGGGAAGCATTGAGCAGTAAGTAATCTAATAATAAGTATTATAAGGTTTTACTAAAGAAAATAAAGAATAATTGTTAAAAGAAAAAATATTGTAAATCTTATTTATTTTATGAAGAACTTGAAATTATGATTTTAGAATCATAAAATTTATTTTGTGGACTTGAAATGAAGACTAAAAGTTTTACTAAAATTAGAACTCTGTTCAAACAGATCGCCATTTACTGTATTACTATTACGCTTTTAAGTTGTCTATGGCTACCTATGGCATCAGCCAACTCAGAATTAACAGAAGTAAAAGTCAGTTTAGGAAATAGTGCAGGAGAGTTACAGTTTTTTCCTAATAATTTAGAATTTGAGACAGGAAAACCCTATAAAATACTTCTAGATAATCCTAGCTCAATGAAGCATTATTTTACTGCTAAAGATTTTGCTGATGCTAGTTGGACAAGAAAAGTACAAGCAGGAAAGGTAGAAGTTAAAGGGGCAATTCACGAATTAGAATTAAAGCCAGAAGCAGTAGCCGAATGGGTACTAACCCCGATGAAACCAGGAAAATATGAATTATATTGTTCTATTAAAGGACACAAAGAAGCAGGAATGGTAGGGGAAATCGTAGTCAAGTAATGAGTAATGAGTAATAAGGTAACAACCAAGCACTAACAATTAACAATGAACTATCAACAATGAACAATAATTTACAATAAACTTTTGCCTTTAAGGTTTAAATATCTATCTACCAACTCCTCACTAATCTTATCGCAGGGTGCATCTAAAACTAAGACTCCTTTATGTTTTAAACTAGCAAAAGCACTTTGTCTTTGAGACAGTAAATCTAGAGCTACAGCACGAGAATAGGTGTCTTTAATATTATTGGTTGGAGTATGAGCAATGGTATCAACTTTGGGATCTCGGAGACTCACACAGAAAGGAAGATAGCGAGGAGTTAATTTGATCATTGCTCCTAATAACTCTGTAGAAGCAGTAGCATCTATAATATCCGTGATGAGAACCACTAAAGCACGACGAGTTTGCTGGGTTACTACTTTAGTAACTGCACCAAGGTAATCTGGTTCTAATAATACTGGTTGTAATGGAGTTAAACTTTCTATGAGTTTAGCAAGATGGGATTGTCCTCTTTCTGGTGGGATCCAAGTGGTAATATCTCGATCAAATACTGCTACTCCTACTTTATCTCCTCGACTCAATCCCGCTAGAGCTAGAGATAAGGTTGCATTTATGCCCCAGTCAAACCGCTTTAAACCTTGGACTTGGGCTGTCATTAACCGACCTCGATCTAATAAGATAAATAAGGTTTGTTCTTGTTCTGGTTCTAAGACTTTAATCAAAGGACGGTTTTTACGAGCTGTAGCTTTCCAATCGATAAGCCTGAGATCATCACCTTGACTGTATTCTCTTAACTCAGCAAATTCTGTACCATTGCCAATTCTTCTGGCGCGACGCATCATGCCAGTATTTTCAAGAGTAAGACGAATAGTAAGCGATCGCAATCCTATTAAATCAGGATATACTGATACTTGTTGTTTTGCTGCAACCTGCCACTGACTCCAAGCTAAACCCAAGTTTCCTAGTTGACGTACTGAAATATTGCCCCAAGTGTATTTCCCTCGACTGGTAGGATGAACATTATAAGTTAGTATTTCTGTGGTATTTCTGGGTAAAGCTATAGAGAAATTTTCAGGAGAAACAGGAAATTGTTGGGGATAATCATCTTTTACTTGAATAGTTGCTGCTTGATCAGTAGTAATTTCTAAATTGACGTGATTATCTTTTCCCACAGATAATCTTGCTAAGGGTTGGCGAGTAATTTTTATTTTGTTGCGCTTGACTGCCATCCCATCCCAGAGAGCAAGACTCAGAATAATCAAGTCATAAATAACAGTGGCAATAATACTGATTTGATTGTTAATAAATACAGCTAAGATAAAAGCTAAAAGCAAGCCTAGTAATAATAAGAAATAGCAACGTAAGCTTGGGGTTATCATATTAAACTGTTTCTATAGAACCATAATTGTTCATTACAACAATTATTAAATTAAGTTAGAGCTGAAAATTTTGAATTTTAACCATGAGCATGCTTTCTAAACCAGAGCCTCTTCAAAAGCGTGATTGCAGATAGGGAGGAAACCCCACTCTGTGCCACGCTCTATGGAAAAATTACTACCGCAAAGTCTCACGGTAGCTAATTTTGAATTTAAAAAATCGTCAAATACGAATATTAGTAATTTTCTAATAATTGTTTTATTCGGGTTCTCCACCTTGGATTTTGAGAAGTAAAAATCCCCAAGCGAGTCCTACTAAAACTAGAACACTACATAGAATCATACCGTTAAACAACATACTTTCTGCACTCATGATAATCTCCTGTAATAAGTAATTAAGATTTCAGTAACAATTGAAACTAGAATTAGCAGTAACCAATCGAAAGCCGATAGTTTGCGATCAGCGAAGCTGGCATGTACACGATCGCTATTGATCAAATAAACTCTAATTACAACTATTATCTAAGTATTGTGACGCTCTTTAAGCTCAACTGCAAGGTATGGGTGATACAATCCATGTTTAATTAGTGGATTGTTCCTGCACTACAATCCTTTAACCATAAGTTAACCGCTTGACCAATAATACCATTGCTACTTTCTTGAGGAGGGGTGGGGGGATTGTTGGGGAGATTATCACCAAAACGAGAAAATAACGTCATCATTTGCCAACCTTGAGTTGTAGGAATTAAAAATAACCAATAATAGGATTGTCTTTCTAGTTTGCGATTATTAGAATATTGTCTTTCTAGGATAGTAAAAAATATTTGATTAGTACCATTACTTGAGTTGGAACTATATTGAATTTGGGGTAGGGGTAAAGGCTCAAATTCTGGTTTTCCTGCATCTATAACATAGGTTTCAATTCCTGCATTTCGATTAAGACTTTGAGTTCTTTGTATAACTCGATTAGCGTAATTGGGTAAATCTTGTAATAATTTATTAGTCAGTTCTGGAATTTCTAGAAAACAAAAATTATCTCGATATTGTGATTCTGAAATAGACTGGGTTCTAGCCAAATGTTGAGGAATAGTTAGCCAACTTAATAGGCTAGTAACTAAGAATAAGATAAATTTAGTCATAGACAAATGGAAGCAAAAAAATTAGGGTAGGCATTGCCCACCCCAATAGAGACTATTGTAGGATATTTTTCAGCCTAAAGTACAAGAATTACGGTAAAACTTAGTAAGTAAGCTAGTTCCAACTAATATTTTGATGATTTCTAATCCCCAATAAGCAATGTGCATCATTCCCATAGAATCAGCGCCACTTTGTAGATTGCTAAAGTTATTAAGAGCTAATCCTAAACTACTCATTTGAGGAGTGAGAAAATAGGTATAAGTTAATGCGATCGCAACTAAAGAAATAGCAGCAAAAACATATTTGTCTAGATTACCAACAGTTTGAGTTTTTTGGTAATTCAAGACTAAACAACTAGTTAAGACTAGAGCCGAACAAATTAGTTCTACATGATTAAAAGTCCCAAAGATTAAATATCCAGCACTAGCAAATCCTTCTTGATTCATCATGCCACTGGTTAGTAATCCAGGAATAACTAGGCAATCTAATAGAAGACTAGCGCTGAGCCAAAAGCCTAAAGCAAAGAGGACTATTCCTGACCAATTAACATGGCTAAAACGTTTAACAGGAAGACTATTCATATAATTTATAAAGGATATTAATGACACTTATAGCTTAACTGATTGTTTTATCCTAAAGTGTCACAAACCATTAACTTAGTTTAAGTTGCGTATCCTTGTAATTCTGCGATGTCGAAAATAGCTTTAAATTTTAATCCCTGAGACTGATAAAGCTCTCGTCCCCCCTGATTTCTATCTACTAAAGCGATAATTTCAGTAACTTGATAACCAGCAGCTTGCAATCTCTCTACCGCCAACAGAGCCGACTTTCCAGTTGTTACTACATCTTCTAATACCACTATTTTGGCAGAGGAATTGAGACTACAGCCTTCAATATAAGCTTTTGTCCCATGTCCCTTAGGCTTTTTGCGAATAATCAAGGCTGGAATTGGTTTATTTTCCAAAGCGGAAACAATGCTTACTGCTGATACCATCGGGTCTGCTCCCAAGGTTAAACCTGCTACAGCTTCAGTATTTTCTGGTAACATTTGCCAAATTAAGCGACCTATAACCAAAGCTCCTTCTGCTCTTAGGGTTACTTGTTTCCCGTTGATATAGTAGGTACTACGGGCTCCAGAAGAAAGGGTAAAATCTCCTTCTTTGTAAGCATATTTAACTAGCATCTCTAAGAGTATCTGACGTAACTCATCATGGTTAGCAGTCTGTAACGAAGCGGTGGTAATGGTTTGATTGCTCATAAATAATTGCAGTTAAGAGAAAATAATCGAGGTACTGTCCGTTCCGTAAATCTTCAGTTAGGATCGAGCAGAAGTTTTGAGAGTCGGGCAATGTCTATTAAGTTTACTAAATTAGGTTCAATCTTGTTAATAACTGCTATTAGTAGTTTGTTTGGGTTGGAAGCTCAAGCTCAGACTACACCAGAAGAGGAAGAACAAATTCAGACTATAAGCACCGCTGAAGTGTTTGAAAAAGCTTTTTTCAAACACACAGGAAATGCTTTTCAAAATGATACTATCATTGGTCAGATGAATACTATTTTTGGGTTTAATCTCTTCCCAGAAAAGCAAATTTCTCTCGATGGGAAGCTAGTTCATATGCTTTATCAAGATGTGATGAAAAAACAAGCCGAGAGTGCTGCTCCCATTAAATCTCGGGATCTTGCTAATCCTTATAATACTTCCTTACAAGAAAATCCTGACTATATTGGTTATTAAAAATAAGCAATAACTTTTCTCATCTAAAAAAAACAGGGGAGTCGCTATATCTTTCCTTAGCGACTTGACCTGCTGATTCCTTGAGAGAGGAGAACACATGAGGATAGTATATATCTTATTAATAATCTTTTGCAATAGTTATTGAAAAATAATTTTGATAAGTTTTTGGCTGCAATAATAGCGATCGCATATTCAGTTTCAATTGGACTAATGCGATCGCTATTTATTATCGAACTTAACTAATAGGAGGAAAGTTTAGAACTTAAACGTAGTTCTAAACGCAGCGATGAAGATATCATCATTGTCATTATTTTGATTAGGACTAGTCAGCCAAACAAAACCAGGGGTAATAGAGATATTATCATTTAGCTGATATCTGTAGAAAAGTTCTACGTGAAAAGGAACATCATCATCTGTAGGATCATTATCGTTAAGCTTAGTTACATAAGGCTCTGCACCAACAATAACTGCACCTAAGTTACCTTCTTTCCCTAAATCAGGAAAAACTAAAGCAGCTGCATAGTTCAAAATTTCTTTTTCACTATTATCATCAACGGTATCAACGTCAGTATAACTAAACCAACCCCGTAAACTAATACCAGAATTGATATCCCACTGGAATTGAGTACCAATAGTGTCATTAGTAGTAGGTGCGCCTAAACTAGCACTAGCAAGATTAGTTCCTGTACCACCCCAAAGACTGGTGCCACCAGTAGTATCATAGCCACGCAAATAAGTAACCCCAAATCTGAATGAATCCACTGGTTTAAATACTAATTGACCCATCGCAGAGTAAGTACCGTTGAATAAGCCAGCACCCTCGTCAGGATCGCTACCATTAGGAGCGATGTAACCAGCAGAAATTTCCGCTATATCACGGAATTTATATCGCACGCCAACACCAGCAGCAGAACGAGCAATACCATGACGATAGATGGGATTTCGTTCCGAGAAGCGAGTTAAAGCACCATTGGCACCACCACCAGTGTTCAAACCATCGTTAAAAACATCTGCATAAAAATGATGGGCAGCCAAGACTGCCATAGTTGTTACTTTCAGATCGCCTACACTAAAGTTGTAGTGCAAGCGGTCAATAACTACATCATTGTTGCTGGGACCATCATGAGCAAAACGCCCCTCTCTGGTACCAGTTTCATCTTGGAAAGAATTACCAATATTACCAGCAGTAAGACGAGTAATTAGGGCATCTTTGCCTGTAAAACTGCTGACTAGTTGAAGTCGAACTTTATCATTAAAGACAGTTTCAGAGTCTATATCATCACCAAAGGCTTGAGCTAGAGTAAAAGCAACTTCCCCTTGCAATTTTGTGGTAGTGGAGAAATTATTATCTTCTAGAAAAGCCGTACGAGTTTCTAAATTATCGACTCTACCACCAAGAGTTGCTAATTCTGCTTCAAATTCTTCAACCAAGCGATTTAGAGTATCTAAATCTTCTCTCAATATGGCTTCGGAAGAAGCTATCAAACGTTCAATTTGATTCAGACAACTATTGAGACCAGCTGCAAATTCATAACGAGATAAAGCTTTGTTTCCTCGATAGGTTTGATTGGGATAACCCACAATACAACCATAACGATCTACTAAAGAGCGTAAAGCTTCATAAGCCCAATCAGAAGGAGAAACATCTCGTAACTGATTCACATTTGTAACCTGACTCATAGAGTCATCAGCTATATCATCTCCACTGCTAAATAGGGGGTCTATGTATCCTAGAGAATCAGAAGATGAGTCGGAGAAGTTTAGTTCTTGGGCTAAAACTGGATTACCAGAAACCAATAATGCTGCACCAAATACTGCTGAACTACTCAGCAGAGAAGTTTTTATTTTAGATATCATTCTGTAATTGTTCCTCACACCTAAAATCAAGGAAAGATTAGTCAGCAAGCTGTAGCTGCCATCTTTAATATTTCCTTAACTAGAGGCAAATACTTTCACAGTTGTTCAATATTGTCTATATTTGACAAAGTTTTTGTATTAATTAATGCAAAATTTGATTTGTCATGTAATTACAGAATCGGATAAATGCAATTATTCTAATGATATGCAGAAGATTACTAGGTTTTTAAGGGGATTACTAAGGTAAAGATTGAACCCTGATCAATTTTGCTCGATAATTCAATTTTGCCTCCATGGGCAATTGCGATCGCATTGACAATAGCCAGACCTAAACCAGTGCTTTTACCATCACTATGAGTTCCTGTTTGAAACCGCTCAAAAATTCGTCCTTGTTCTTCCAAGGGAATACCTGAACCTGTATCCTTCACCCAAAACTGAGCAGAATTGTCAATTACGGAAGAACCAATGGTGATGGTGCCTTGAGAATTAGTATATTTAGTAGCATTATGCGCCAAATTGGTAATGGCTTGAACTAATCGCTGACGATCTGCAATGATCTTACCTGTGCCAACTGATTCTAATTCCCAATTATGCTCAGAAAGAACCTTAGCTTTGGCATACATTTCCTTTGTCAGATCACTAATTTCTAAGGTTTCTCGTTGCAAAAAATTGGATTGTTCGGATCTGGCTAATAACATTAAGTCTGCGATCAAGCGATTCATGCGCTGGAGTTCATCAAAAATAATCTCTTTAGCTTCATTTTGAGCTTCGGGAGTATCCCCCATTAGTTCTAGATGTCCTTGAATAATGGTGATGGGTGTTCTCAGTTCATGGCTGACATCATTAAGAAAGTTGCGTTGATTGATAAATGCTTGTTGTAGTCGGTCTAGCATTTGGTTAAAAGTGATACTTAGTTGGGCAACCTCATCATTTCCTTGAGCGGAAATACGCCGTTGTAAACTACTTTCACTAATTTCTCTGGCGGTAATAGTCAGTAAGCGTAGAGGTGTTAGGATTTTACCCGCAAAAATCCAACCCAGAATTAAAGTTACTGCGATCGCCATAACCATAACTTGCACAATAATTGCCATAGCTCGGTCAATTTCTTGAAGATCGTTTTTAGTAGCAATAGCCACCACAAAAACCCCTTCTACTTTTCCATTAATCTCAATTGGTTCTGCTTGATAGATAATTTTTTCCCTAGAATCAGGTACTTTACCTCGTTGTGGAACAGTCAAATTTTGCCACTCTTGAAGTATTACTGAATTTTGATTAATAGCTGCTGGCAAATTAACGGGAACAGATTTATAAAATCCGCTTGGGAGTAGAGCAATAGTATATTCATTAGCAATAGGGATATTCCGCTTAAGAAAAACATCAAAAATAGCCCTAGTATTCGCACCAAAAGGTTTTGCTGTATCAGGGTCTTTCCCTCTAACTAGCACTCGCAATTCTTGTATTTCCTGCTCTAGACCTTCTTGGATTCTTTCATTAAGACGTAATAATAAAAATCTTTGAATTCCAATAGTAGCAGTTAAAAAAGATAGAAATATTAGTAGGCAGTAAATAGCTACAATCCTAATCTGAAATCCATAAGATATAGTTTGGTCATGTTTTCCCCTTTTTAGTTTCATTTCTTAAATTTTGGTCATTGGTTATTTTGATTATTCTTACCAAAAATCAATGACCAAGATACAAAACACTTTGTTTCTCCCATTTTTAAGATTACTAGTTGAGAGACCTATTTACTCAATTTTTTTAAAGCTGCGATCGCGTGTAATCTAACTTTTGATTCTGGATCTTGTCCTAACTCTTTTAAAATGTCTTGAGCGATAACTTGTCCTAATTCTCCTAGAGAGGTAGCTAAAACTGCTTTTAATTGATATTCACTTATTTTCTTGGGTTCAAAATGAGCGAAATCAATTAATATTTTTGTAGCTTTAGTTTTTAATTTTGGTTCTAAGATTCTGCCCAGAATAGTAATAATTTCTTGACAGATTAACTGTTCACTTTGGTGTAAAGCTTGTTCCAAATAATCTAGAGCTAGTTCCATTTCACTCCATCCCAATGCCCTAACTATAATTAACTTTAAATCTAAGGGAGTATGGGAAGATTGCAGCACTTCGAATAAAGCAGTAGCCGATTTACGGTCTTGCATTTTTCCTAATGCGATCGCAGTTTGACCGCAAACATTCAAATTAATGTCATAAAGTAGAGGTTGTAAATGGTCAATGAGGTTTAATTCTGTAGCGATATCTTGGCGAAACCCCAAAGCAGTCACAGCTTCTTTTCTCACTAGGCTAGAAGTGTCTTGCAGGGCAGAAACTAGTATAGAAGGGATCGGATCGCTATGAAAACTACCTAAAGCTTCAATTGCGATCGCTCTGATTTCAGGTCTGGGGTCTTGACTAGCTTCAATAAGAGGTGAAATAGTTTCTATGGTACGAATATGAGCCAGCGCTCGCACTGCAAATAAACGATATTTCGGTTCTTCTAGAAGATTTATCAGCACTTCAATGGCTGGTTTCCCAATATGTGCCAAAGTTTGGGATGCAATGCTTCTCACATCTGCTTCTTTTGTGGTTTGAATAATATTAGCTAAAGTGATTATTACTATTGATTCTGGGAATTGTCCTAAAATTTTTATCACAAACCAATGAACTTCAGGATTGATAGTTTCATCTTCCAAGATGGCAATTAAAGGTAAAATTACTTGCTTACCCAGCGTAGGAAAAAACTTGGTTATTGCCCATTTTTGAGGAAAGTCTCCTTCAAATAAGACTTCTAAAGCCAAATCAAATGCTTGTTGAGCAATTTCTCCGTCTATAATCTCTAATTCTTGACTCAAACATACTTGTTGCAAATAACATTCTACCTGAAACCAGTTTTGTTGTTGTGCTGCAAGATAAGCTTCGTGGAGTGTTGTGGTGAGAGTGGAGGAGTGTTTCACGCGATCGCCATCCTAGGGAAAATAATTTAACATTCATTTAATTGTTAGTTTCAACAATTAGAGCTAGCAATTGCAACCCATAATGTATTATTTACATTATTATAATTTTTATTTTGCATATAAATTCTTGAGTATTGTGTTTAGTCAGTAGATTTACAGTCTAGTGCCTTAATCTTTAGCAAAATACATTTTATTAGATTCGATTTTCAGGAGTTTTGCAACCAATGATTCATCATATTTCTATTCCTGCTCAAAATCCCCGTCATGTAGCCGAGATAATAGCCGAGTTATTTAACAATAACTATTGCGCTCCTTTTCCCTCTAATCCAGGTAGCTACATCACTTTTGCTGGAGACAAGTACGGAACTTTAATCGAAGTTTATCCTCTTGGTACGGATAATGATCCCAGGAAACGACGATAAACCAATACAATATCAACACAATACTTCAAGCCCATTTACTGCCACTCACGCTGCTATCTCTATACCCTTAGAAGAATCACAAATCGAATCGATTGCCCAACGAGAAGGATGGAGATGCCTACGTTGTAGTCGAGGTGACTTTGATATCATCGAATTTTGGGTAGAAAATAGCCTATTACTAGAATTAGCAACTCCAGAATTAGCAGAAAAATACACTGCTCTTTTCGCACCAGAAAATTTAGCTCAATACTTTGGAGAAAAAAATAAGGCTTAGTTAAATATTATGATGTAAATAGTAATTTTAACTGTTAAATTTTATAAAATTATTGATAGTTCCTGCATAAAAACAGAGTCTTCAAAACAAGTAATAAATAGCAGAGTATAAATTTTGAAACTCATGGATATTTATCAAGAAATTTGGGATGCAGACCAGGCTGAAAGAGGAATTCCAGCGATTCTTCCTAATGGCATCAAAGACGAAACCAAAGGTTATGTAGTAGTAGATGAAAATGGCAGCAATCCTGACCATGTCCTTTTCTCTAAGGTCAAGATTCCAGAACATAAGTTAGAAACTTATCGACTTTGTGAAACTCTATTGAATAATTATGCTCTAAGTCAGACTCAGCCTGAAACTAACACAGCCGAAGAAATATCAGAGGTACAAGAATTTCTCAATCTCATTCTTCATAGCTCACCGATGAAGGTAGCAAGAGATTATGTTCAACAGCAAATCGGACAATCAATTACTGACGCCCGTTGGTATCAAATCTTACATGATATTTGGTTTCGGCAGTATGACCAGGGCAATAATCAAGATTTAAGTGGTTTTGAGCACGTTATTGTAGGAGAACAAAAAGGCAGTAAAATAGGTGGTTATCACTTTTGGTACAAATATTATTTGGATGACATAATCGGATTTCTAGGCAGTGATGATATCTCTTATATAGGAACTAGGTACGACGGGCAAAATCCTAATGCAGGCAGTTTGACTACTCAAGGAGTTCTTGTGCCAGAGGTAGTAACATTAGCTTACAAATGGGATGCTTACGATTATCAAACTAGAGAAAGACGACCTTTGTACAAGCCTATAGGCGGTTTTTGGGTCGGTTGTAGCATTGAAGGACTTATGGCTTTGGGAACAGTGCGATGTCTGATTGAGGCTCGCGCTCCCAAAGAAACAATAATTAATAACGCTAAGTACAGTCTTAAAGTATTTCGTAGTCCTGATGGTCGGAGTATGCGAACTTTTTATCCAAAATTTTTGGGTTTAATAACATCCGATGAGGATAATCACCCGATTTCAGAAGCCCATATCCGATTAGTGGCTGCTTTAATCAATCCTGAAGGACATGATACAGGGAAAGAAACTGTGACCCTTTTAAATTTATCGCCTCAGAGTATAGATTTAACAGGATGGTTCTTGAAAGATAAATTTGGTAATACCCTGGAGCTTGGTGGTCAATCGGTAGGGGCAGGAGCAACTTTAGTTGTGAAGCTTCCCCCTAATCAAGTCATTTTGTCCAATAAAGGCGGTAAAGTTGGTCTTTATCAACAACAGCAATTAGTTCACGAAGTTTCTTATACTAAGGCTGAGGTAGGAGCGCAAGGCTGGACAACAGTATTCTAACTTAGCACTATTAAAAAAAAATTCAAAATGTAAAAAAGTTTTTTGGTCTTAATTAATTTGACTTAATAGTTGTTCCCAATCTGTAATGGGAGGTCTTTTGCCAGAATTGATTATCTCAAAAGCTTTTCCTACAGTTACATCATAATTTAAACATTCAATACAAGCTGTAGCTACATCAATACGACTGGTTTCTCCGTTCAGATTGTCTCCAGTACCAATAACTACGGCTTTTTTGCCGTCAGTTTTAGCTTTGAGTAAACTATTAAGGTCATAAGAGGTATAAGGTCCATCAATTAAACGTGCTGGTCGAATAATTGTGTATGGTAGTCCTGAATCCTCAATAGCTTTTTCTCC
>JASJDF010000020.1 GCA_030065715.1 Xenococcaceae cyanobacterium MO_188.B19
CCAGAATGTTTAGTAGATTATTTTCCCGATGATTGGTTACTAATTGTGGATGAATCTCATGTTACTGTACCCCAAATTCGGGGAATGTATAATGGCGACCAAGCTCGTAAAAAAGTTTTAGTAGAGCATGGCTTTCGTCTGCCTTCAGCTAAAGATAATCGTCCTTTAAAATCTGATGAATTTTGGCACAAAGTCAATCAATGTATTTTAGTTTCTGCTACTCCTAGTAAATGGGAAATAGAACAGTCAAAAGATAGGATAATAGAACAAATAATTAGACCCACAGGAGTAATCGATCCTGAAATTATGGTACGCCCTACTGAGGGACAAGTAGATGATTTATTGGGAGAAATTAAAACTAGAGTTAAAAATAATGAAAGAGTTTTAATTACCACTCTTACCAAAAGAATGGCAGAAGATTTGAGTGAATACTTTAGTGAAAGAGATATTAAAGTTCAGTATCTTCATTCAGAAATTAAAGCTATCCAAAGAATTGAAATTTTACAATCTCTGAGAAAAGGGGAATTTGATGTTTTAATTGGAGTCAATTTATTAAGAGAAGGTTTGGACTTACCAGAAGTATCTTTAGTAGCTATTTTAGATGCAGACAAAGAAGGTTTTTTGCGCTCTGAAAGTTCTATAATTCAAACTATTGGTAGAGCAGCACGTCATGTTAGAGGACAAGCTATATTATATGCAGATAACCTAACTAAAAGTATGGCAAAAGCCATCGAAGAAACCGAAAGAAGACGCAATATTCAGATTGCTTACAACAAAAGACACGGTATTACGCCCAAACCAATTACTAAAAAATCAGATAATTCGATTCTGGCTTTTCTTGATATTTCCCGTCGTCTGAACAGGGAACAATTAGCCGAGATTTATGAAAAATCTGATGAATTACCTTTAGAAAAAATTCCAGAATTAATCGAACAATTAGAAGCGCAAATGAAAGAAGCTGCTAAAAATCTTGAATTTGAAGAAGCTGCTAAATATCGTGACAGAATCCATAATTTACGCAGTAAACTATTAGGAAAGTAACCCCGTAGGGTGGGCGACCGAAGAAAGCCCTAAAGGATACCGCTTCGGATATACTTTAGTGCATCGCCCACCCTTACTAAATTAATTAGCTAACATTTCAACAGATAACCGTTTAAAAGTTAATCTTTCATCTTCTACATCGACAAAGATAGTGTCTCCTGCTTGAAAATCTCCCCTTAATATAGATTTAGCAATGGAGGTTTCTAAATATCTTTGAATAGCTCGTTTCAAGGGTCTTGCACCATATACTGGATCGTAACCTAATTCTGCTAAGAAATCGATCGCGCCTTCTGATAATTTCAGAGATAATTTTTGGTCTGCTAGACGTTGTTCTAGTCCTTGGACTTGTAGTTTCACAATGGGTTGGAGTTGTTCTTTAGTTAAACTGTGGAAAATAATAATTTCATCGATACGGTTCAGGAATTCGGGACGGAAACTCTCCTGCATTGCAGCCATAACTCGACTCCGCATTTCTTCATATCGGGAGTCATCACCAGCTACATCTAAGATATATTGAGAACCAATATTACTGGTCATGATGATAATGGAGTTTTTAAAATCCACAGTACGCCCTTGAGAGTCGGTTAAACGTCCATCATCGAGAACCTGTAACATGATATTAAACACATCTGCATGAGCTTTTTCGATTTCATCAAACAGAATCACAGAATAGGGACGACGGCGTAGAGCTTCGGTGAGTTGTCCTCCTTCGTCGTATCCTACATACCCTGGAGGCGCACCAACCAGACGAGATACACTATGTTTTTCCATATATTCGGACATATCAATCCGCACTAAAGCATCTTCCGAGTCAAACAAGTTTTTAGCTAACGCTTTTGCTAATTCAGTTTTACCTACCCCAGTGGGTCCAAGGAAAATAAAGCTGGCTGTAGGACGATTGGGGTCAGATAATCCAGCACGAGAGCGTTGAATGGAGTCTGCAACCGCAGTTACAGCTTCTTCTTGTCCGATGACTCTTTCGTGTAATTCATCTTCTAAATGCAGCAGTTTATCTTTTTCTGATTCCACTAATTTATTTAGAGGAATCCCTGTCCATTTAGAAATGATTTCGGCAATATCTGATTCAGTAACTTCTTCCCGTAATAAATTGCGTCCGCTAGACTGCTTTTCAGCTAGTTTGCTTTCAATTTCTTTGATTTGACGTTGTAAGTCAGTTAGTTTGCCATAGCGCAATTCCGCAGCTTTATTGAGGTCATAATCTCGTTCTGCTTGTTGAATTGCTAAGTTAACACTGTCTATTTCTTCTTTGAAATTGTTGAGCTTATCAATTACATCTTTTTCTGATTGCCATTGAGCATTAAGTTCAGATTGTTCTTCTTTAAAATTGGCTAATTCTTTCTCTAACCTTTTTAATCTTTCTTTGGAGAGATTATCTTCTTCTTTTTGTAAAGATAGTTTCTCCATTTCCAACTGAAGAATCTTACGGTCAATCTCGTCTAACTCTTCTGGTTTAGAAGTAATCTCCATTTTCAGTTTGGCTGCTGCTTCATCTACCAAATCAATGGCTTTATCTGGTAAAAACCTATCACTGATGTAACGAGTAGAAAGGGTTGCAGCAGCAACTAAAGCCGTATCAGAAATTTTAACCCCATGATGTACTTCATAACGCTCTTTCAACCCTCTTAAAATAGAAATGGTATCCACCACATTCGGCTCATCCACTAACACCGATTGGAAACGTCTTTCTAAAGCTGCATCTTTTTCGATATACTTGCGATACTCATCTAAAGTAGTCGCACCGATACAACGCAATTCACCCCGCGCTAACATAGGTTTGAGTAAATTACCTGCATCCATCGCCCCTTGAGTCGCACCCGCACCAACTACGGTATGTATCTCATCGATGAACATAATAATGTTACCTTCAGACTCAGTAACTTCTTTTAATACCGCTTTGAGTCTCTCTTCAAATTCGCCTCGATATTTTGCTCCTGCAATTAATGCACCCATATCTAGAGCCACTAATTTTCTGTCTCGTAAAGATTCAGGAACATCGCGGTTAACAATCCTCTGTGCTAACCCTTCCACAATAGCAGTTTTACCTACCCCAGGTTCACCAATCAAGACAGGATTATTCTTAGTACGACGGGATAATATTTGAATGGTGCGACGGATTTCTTCATCCCTACCAATCACAGGATCGAGTTTACCTTGTTTGGCTAATTCTGTTAATTCTCTACCGTATTTTTCTAAGGCTTGATATTTTCCTTCTGGGTTTTGATCCGTTACCTTTTGACTTCCCCGCACTTGTTTAATAATCTCCTTTAATTTTTTTTCAGTTAATCCAAATTCTTTAAAAATATTTTTGCCGACGCGATCATCTTTGGCATATCCTAATACTAAATGTTCAATGGATATGTATTCATCACCAAAGTCCTTACGGAATTTATCAGCTCTATCTAATAGAGTATCTAGGCTACGCCCCAAATAGATAGACTCTCCTAGATTTTTTACTTTGGGCTGACTATTAATAAAACGCTCTACTTTATCTCGTATTTGGACTACACTAATATCAGCTTTGTTAAAGATGCTAGTAGCTAATCCTTCTTCTTCTATGAGTGCTTTTAGTAAGTGTTCGCTTTCGATTTGTTGATGTTGATTTTGTTTCGCAATATCTGGGGTTCTTACAATAGCTTGCCAAGCTTTTTCGGTGAACTGTTGAGGATTTGTTGGTTGCATATAATTGATCTCCTGTGATGATTGCTCTGAAAATCTATTTTTTAAAAGTTCAGTTTAATAACTAAGGAAAATATATAAAATTGTTCACACTATAGATTTTCTAGCTTAATCCTGTCTTGTTGCTATTGTAGCGAAGCTTACACTTCACGACGGTAAGGATAACTCTACTTTGCGGTTATGGTTAACCCTAGGGAAATAATATTTATTACATAAATTGGTATTTTTACAGATGAAATAAAACTTAGTTGATGTTTTGATTACATTAGCATTACAGAAAGTAGCAACAAAAATAATTGATTGATAATAGCAAACAATGATTCAGATTACACTTTTTTTCAATAACTTTAGCGGATAATTTAGAATATAAAAAATACTGATAATATAATTTTGATCGATTTTACTAAACCTAATTCACTCAAAATCGCCTAAATTTTTGATAAAATCCATTATCTCTTGATAAACAACTTCTCCTTTATCTTTAGTGTCTACTGCGGTGGGGAGTAGTCTTAAAGTTTCAATATTTTACTACTGCACTACCTTCTCAATTGCTTCTTCCACAAAAGAATTTAAACTAATTCCTTTTAATGCTGCTTGGGTTGCTGCTTTCATGTGTAAATCTGGTGAGATTCGCAAATTAAATTTGCCAGAAAAAGGCTTATTTGGTTCTTTTCCTAACTCTGCACAATCTTCTAAATATTCATCAATTACACGATGAAAAGATTGTTCTAACTCTGCTACCGATAAACCATCGAAGACAATTATATCTTTAGTGTTAATCACTCTGCCGACAAACAAGCGATCTTCTTCATCAAACTCAATAACTGCTTGATATCCTTTATATTTCATATCTCTACTCCTGCATTAATTAAAAACTCTCTTATGGCTTTAACTTGATACTTTTTTAACTCTTTCTTTGGATGAGGTGAATGAATGTTTAATGACACATTGTTTAAATCAAAACGAACTCTTGAGCCATTTCCTTCTTTTACTGTACCTCCTGATGCTTTAATCAAAGAAACTTCATTATCCCAAATAATGTCACGACGAATTGGATTAGTAAAAATAGAATTGTAGGTATTTCTTTGCTTGTTATTCATTCTACATTATAGTACTATTTTTTAGTACTATAGCAAAGCATTAGATACCTAAAGTAAATCAAAAAATAATATTTTTAGCGATCGCATTTACCTAATATCATCTAAACTATCAATATAATCAGTAATTTCTTGATAAAAAACTTGCCCTTTATCTTTACTATCACTTGCAGTAACTAGCAACCTTAAAGTTTCTATCATAGAAGCAATAGTCGCATCAAATATGAGTGATAATAATTGGGTTAAATCATCTTGATTTTTTTGTCCATAAGCAATGGCATTAATATACTCATTACGTTTTTGGTTATCTATAATAACGATAGGATATCCCGCACGTATTAAGAGTAAATTCATGATTAATCTAGCTGTTCTACCATTACCATCTCGAAAGGGATGTATAGAAACAAAACGATAGTGAACCCTAGCTGCATATTCGACAGGATGTAATTGTGATGCTTCAGTAGAATTGAGCCAAGTCACAAAATCATTCATCAGTTGTGATATTAAATAATGTTCTGGATAAAGATAATTTGTTCCTGCTGCTTTTACATCTAGAGTTCGATAAATACCAGCTTCTAAAGGATGAATTTTTCTTAAAATAAGATTGTGAATTTGCTTGATTTCCCATTCTCTAACAATAGTGTCTTGCTGTGCTAGGGTTTCGATATAGTCAATAGCTTCTTTATGTCCGATAACTTCTAAATGTTCCTCTAAAGTTTTCCCCCCAACAGTAATACCTTTAGTTAAGACTAATTCTGTTTCACTTTGAGTTAAAGTATTCCCCTCAATAGCATTAGAGTTATAAGTGAATTGAACATCATAAAGTTTTTTTAGTTCATCAACAATAATAGATGAAAAAGGTCTGAAGCTATCTAACCAAATTTTAAGCTTATTTATTTGTTCAATTTTAGAACTAAAATTCATCTTTATATAGTTACTTAGTATGAAAGTAACTTTAATATTCTTATGGTGATCGCGCAACCTCAATTGATCGATAAATTTGTTGTACAATTGAGCAGTATAATTGGGATTAGTATTATCTTTTATCATCAGAAATAAAATTCACCCTAAATTTTATTGTCCTTTAGTTTGCCGAAAAAATAACCAATAAGATAAAGAGAACCACAAAAAACTATTAAAGAATCCGTTTCTTGCTGCCATACTGTTCCTAAAGCCTGAAAAAGATCGGGATAGGTTTGGCATTCTTTTAATTGAGGACAAACTTGATTAGCTAAAGTAGCTAAATCTGTTGGTTCAGCAGTGCTATGATCTGGCACAGGGACAAGGTGTAAACTATCTCCCGAACGTAAAAGAGCTTGAAAAATTTCTTGATGATCTTTTGTTGAAAGTATCCCCATAATAAAGATAACAGGTTTTTGTAGCGTATCTATATATTGCCTTAATGCGATCGCAGATGCTGGGTTATGAGCACCATCGATCAGTAACTGTCGGTTACGCCAAGTTGTCCATTGGAGTCTTCCGAGCCATTGAGTTTTTGCCATTCCCTCTTTTATGGCAGTATCAGAAATAGCCCAGCCCTGTTTTTGTAACTGTTTAATAGCTTGTATTGCGATCGCCGAATTTACTAACTGCACCTCTCCCAACAGAGGTAAAGGATATTCAATATCTTGATATTTTGCCAGTCTGGTAGAGCCTGGAGAGCTAGATTTAATTTCCGTTGCTGGTTCTACCCATACTGTTGGACAATTTAACTCTCTAATCTTATTTTGTACCACTGCTACTGCTTCTGGTGGTAATTGTCCCATTACTGCGGGACAATTGGGCTTCAGTACTCCTGCTTTCTCTGTAGTAATAGCAGTGAGAGTCGAGCCAAGACGTTGCCAATGTTCTCTACTGATCGAGACAATAATACTCACCAAAGGATGACTGCAAACATTAGTTGCATCTAGTCTTCCTCCCAAGCCCACTTCCATCACAGCCACATCTACTTTTTGTTGAGCAAAATAAAGCCATGCTGCTGCGGTAATTACTTCAAACTGAGTGGGACTTTCCCCATGAGGTTTAATAGCTGTGGTAATCTCTTTCAGAACAGAAATTAAATCAGCCTTTTTAATCGGTTGTTCATTCAGGCAAATTCTTTCTGTCCAATCTACTAGATGGGGAGAAGTATAACGCCCAACCTGATAACCAGCTTGAGTTAATACAGAAGACAGATAGGCACAAACTGAACCCTTGCCATTAGTTCCTGCTACATGAATAATCGGTACTTGATGATGGGGATTACCTATATCAGCTAGGAGTTTGTTGATTCGTTCCAATCCCAAATTAACCCCAAAACGCTGAAAGGGTTGTACCAGTAGATCAACTTCAGTTTGAATACTCATCTCTAAGTTAACTAGGAGAATTTGTATAATGTTACTCGATTGAAATTCAGAAAAGAAACTTTTTTTAGTTAACTTGTTTCTATTGAACTAGACGATTAAGCCTAATTGCTATTGAAGATGATTCACCAAATTCAATATGCTTCATCGTAAAAATAACTTTATCCCCAATTATTAGAGTATGGTTGATATAAATTTATCCACATTAAACGGTCGTAATGGCTTTATTATTTCAGGTTTAGATGAAAAGGGTCTTTTAGGAGATGCTGTCAGCAGCGCAGGAGACATTAACGGTGATGGCAAAGCCGATATTATTATTGGCGCCAAAGATACTGATATTGAAGGTAAAAATGATTCAGGAAAAGTCTATGTCATCTTTGGTAGCGATGATGAATTTGATGCTGATTTTAACTTAGCATCTCTAGATGGTAGTAACGGGTTTAGTATTGACGGCTTAAATTCTAGCGATTTCTTGGGTAATTCAGTCAGTAATGCTGGAGACATTAATAATGATGGTTTTGAAGATATCATCATTGGAGCCGTTGGTAATAATAATAATGCTGGTGCTAGTTACGTAATATTTGGTGGGGAAAACTTTAATGAAACCGTTAATTTATCAGATCTCAACGGTAATAATGGATTCACTATCAGTGGTTTAAATTCAGGGGATTTGTTAGGTGAGTCCGTCAGTAGTGCTGGAGATATAAACGGAGATGAAATTCCCGATTTTATTGTCAGTGCTTCAGAAGCAGACACTAACAGCAATACAGATACGGGAGTCAGTTATGTCATCTTTGGTAGAAACGGTGGATTTGATGCCGATCTTAACTTAGCAGCCCTAGATGGTAGTAATGGATTTGTCATTAATGGCATTAATACTGATGATTCTATTGGTATTTCTGTGAGTGGTGCAGGGAATATAAACAATGACGAGATTGATGATTTGATTATTGGCGCTCCCTTTGCAGGACAAGTTTATATTCTCTTCGGTAGTAAAGAGAACTTTACCCCCAGTGTTAACCTTTCTAGTCTTAATGGTATTAACGGTTTTGCTATTAATGGTATTGAATCTGGCAATGGCACAGGCTTTTCCGTTGCAGATGCAGGAGATGTTAACAACGATGGTTTTGCTGATATTATTATCGGAGCGAGTCTTGCTGATGTAGAAGGGCGTGAAAATGCAGGACAGGCTTATGTAATTTTCGGTAAAGAGACAGGATTCGATCCTATTCTTGAACTATCAGAGTTAGATGGAACTAATGGCTTCACCATTAATGGTGCTGCCATTGATGACCTATTAGGAACTTCCGTCAGTGGTGCAGGAGACGTCAATGGAGATAGAATCAGTGACATTATTGTTGGTGCCAGTGCTCTGAGTTCAGACACAAATCCAGGAACGGGGTATGTAATCTTTGGGCGTGAAAATAATAATGAATTTCCTGCTGTTCTGGAAGTAGGAGATTTAACCGTTGCTGAAGGCTTTGTCATTAGCAGCGATGATAATACTGGTATTAATTTAGGTGAAGCAGTGAGTGGTGCAGGAGATGTCAACGGAGATGGTATTGACGACATTATCGTTGGTGCACCAGAATCTGACCCCAATGGTAATGATAATGCAGGAGAAAGCTACGTTATTTTTGGTCGAGTTACCTATCCTGGGGACATCGATAATGATGGGGCTTACACCAGTGCTGATGCTTATGGTATTTCCCGATTAGCAGCAGGTTTGGACACAGAATTCTCTGCTTATCCTGGTATTGATCCCGTACTAGTTGGAGATGTCAATAGAGATGGAGTAGTGTCAGCTTTTGATGCTCGTATTGTTGCCAATGTAGTTAACGGTATCGAGTCCGAATTTCTATCACCAATTCCTACTTAATCCCACATCAGTTGGACAAAACTCAAAACTCAGAAATTTATCAACCTTGATCGGTTTTTAAAGTGCTGAAATTCTTATTATTTCCTGGGTCATCGCTTATAGTTTCAGAAAAAATTATCACTCTGAACTATCAACTCCAAACTCCCATTAACCCAAGTTAATTAATTTTCAATTTTCAATTGATAAATCGGGTTATAATTGAAGTAATCAAGATTAATACAAATCAACTTATTCAGTTAAGAGTAAGTTGATTTTTTATTACTATTTTTTATTTTATTATTATGACTACAATCATTAGACTTAATCCTATAGGACTATTATCCAGATTAGCAGCATCTAAAAGCTCTGGCTGTCTAGAACTTGATGAAGGATCTGTTTATTGGAAACTTTATTTACGAAAAGGAAATATAAATTATGTTTTTTGTTCCATACAGTTGTTAGACCAGCTTAAATTTCATTTACATAATCTTGGGTTTCAAGCAGCGATAGCAGCTTTAAAACATTTACCATCGTCTTATTTAACCTCAGAATCTTACTCCACAGAAAAATCTGATCATCAAAATCTTTACAGTGAAGTTATATCTTGGTTGATAACAGAAAAATATCTCGATTCCACTAACGGTTTAAAACTAATTGAAAGTATTACTAAAGATAATCTAAATTCTTGTCTTTGGCTTAATAATCGAGGTCTTTATTTATGGCATAATCAAGAACAAATACCACTTTGGATTCAGGAAAAATTAGGTACTTGTTTATCAATAAATGTTCCAAAATATCTAAATTCACAACAGGCTAGGCTAAAGCAATGGCAAAATTGTAGTGCTAAATTGTTTTCTGTGCATCAACGTCCTTACTTTACCAGTGGTTGGGAAATGAAACCCCTACCCAAGAATGGTGCATTAAGTCATAAAACCCTCAAGAAACTTGCCCAAGCTTTAAAAGGGCGTACTAGCCTGCGTCAACTATCCGTACTGTTACAAAAAGATGAGCTTTATGTAGCACAAGTTTTATCTCCCTATATCAATGATCAGATAATTGCTTTAGGTAATGCTGAATCACCCTTAGATAAATTACCTAATATTCCTAAATCTCAAACTTTTATTAGCCATTCAAGTTCAGTTTCTGCCTCTGCTGAGAATCAACCCGCTAAAACTACTTCTACTAAAATCTGGAAATTAGTCTGTATTGATGATAGTCCTAGCATACTGCAAGAAATTAAACGGTTTTTAAATCAGGATAAATTTGAAGTTACGGTGATCAATGACCCTGTACAATCTGTATCTGTAATTTTCCGCGTTAAACCAGACTTGATTCTATTAGATATTACCATGCCTAGAATTAATGGTTATAAGTTATGTGCATTATTAAGGGGGAGTGAACCTTGTAGCAATACGCCAATTATTATGGTGACGGGAAATACCAGCTTAATTGATAAAGCTAGAGCGAAATTAGCTGGAGCAACAGACTATTTGACTAAGCCTTTTACTCGCCAAGGATTAACTGAAATTATTGAAAAGCATCTAACCTAATCTGATTTTTAACATTTAATCTTCAAGCTGATCAATATCGCTAAAATAACTATTTTCAGGGATAATATTCAAACTAATTGCTCAAAATTATGAAAACTGTCTTAGTCGTTGACGATTTGCAGTCCGAATTAGATTTAATAGCTAATTATTTATTTCAAGCTGGTTATGAGATAATTACGGCAACTAATGGAGAAGAAGCGATCGCAAAAATATCCCAAACCAAACCTGATGCTATTGTTACCGATTTAATGATGCCTAAAATGGGAGGATTAGATATTTGTCGTCAACTCAAAAAAAATCCTGAAACTTCCGAAATACCGATTATTGCTTGTACTGTTAAAAATAGATATGTTGATTTTCTGTGGGCAAAAAAACAAGGGGTTAGTGCCTATGTAACCAAACCTTGTACCCAAGAAGATTTAGTTATTGCACTACGAGAAGTGATGGAATAATCCTATGACACCATCCAGCCCTGCTGCAACAATTCAAGAAAACTTGCAGGAGCTATTTCAAGGAAATTTAGCTCCAGGAGATGCTTATATTCGCTTTCAACTCACCACAGGAGTTGATTCTCCCCAAAGAAATTATGTTCAGGAGAGGAGCAAGATAATATCAGATATCACCTTCCTACTATCAATGGAACAGGTGCAAGAGTCTTTAATAGTTGAAGCTGATAGAATAACTCCCTTGCCCAATATGCCAGAGTCAGTTATTGGCATTATGAATAGCAAAAACCATGTATTTTGTGTTTTTGATTTGGCACAATTACTAAAATTGCATTCTCAGTCAATTTTTTATCGCCAATATCAGATTATAGTATTGCAAACTACATGGGAAAAACCAATTTATATTGGTCTAGCCGTGACTCATTTACAAGGAATCGTGCGCCTAACATCAGAGCAAATCGATTTCTCTTTAGACGGGTTACCCTTTCATCTCATTCCCTATCTCTGTGGAGTCGCACAGTTGGAGGAAAGTATAGCTCCAATTTTAGACTTTAATTGCCTATCAGAAACTTTAACTAAACTCAATATTAATTGAGCATCGGCAGTATTTCCTGTTACAAGAATAAAAATATAATTTCTGATCTCTATGAATAATGAACTAGAATCTATCAGCTCAGAATTACAACTTGATTCTGTAGCCAAATTTCAGGGAATTCATACTCTACGTCGCCGTTTGCTGACTACCATTTTGCCAGTAGTACTACTTCCCTTAGTTATTGCTAGTGCCATTGGATACAATCTGATCGAACAGGGTGCTAAAAGTGAAATTATAGAGGAGCTTGAAGGAGATATCGAAACTGATACCCTCTTGGCAAGTAAAACAATTACTAGTTTTATTCGGGAATCTTTTCAAATTATCGATTTGATGGCTGGGAATCCTCAAGTCATTCAATCCCTAGAAGCAGGGACAAAACAATCCCAAGAGGCAGAATTAACTGAACAATCTATTACCAAATTAGAGGAAAATTTTGCTACTACTAAATTATTGACCACTGATAATGAACTCAATAACTATCTACGACAGATGGTTAAATCCACAAGGCTGGTTGAAATTTTATTAACTGAAAAAAATGGCTACAATGTTGGTTTTAGCAGCAGATCAGAAAATTTTGTTCAAAGAAATAAATCTTGGTGGCAAGCTACTCAGCGACAAGAAAGGGTGATCGAACAATGGGGATTTGATGAATCTAACAATGCAGATTTGCTAATTTTATCCCAAGCTGTGAAAAATCCTGAAACCGATGAATTTATTGGGGTAATTCGAGCTGGTATTCCGATCCAAACTTTAAATTACGATCTGGGTATTTATTTAGATGGGGAATATGAACAATATTATCAGTTTCAAATTATCGACTCCGACAATGGCTTGATTTTAAGCAACATCGACCCTAATACTATTGAAACTCAAATCTCAGAGTCACGAGAAATAAAAATTCAAGGGGTGGAAATAGTCGGTGGCGAATCGGCTTTGGCGATCGCAAAAATTCTAGTAGATATTATGGAAAATCAAACGAGTTTGGAGGATGGAGAAAAATCTATACTCGAACAATTCGATTTTTCTGAATTCAATATTCGAGCAGAAGAAATATTTGATGACACCAGTATTGTCACCGTGTTCCAAATTAAAAATAAGATTTATAGTTTAGCTACTATTCCCAATACTTCCTTAGTTTCAATCGGTTTAGTTGATTATCTAGTTTTACCTACCACGGCACAAAGCTTAGTATTAGTGTTTGGTCTGACTGCTATTGTTCTTGGTATGGTTTCTATTAGCTTAATTCTGCTCCTAGCAAAGCAACTTGCCCAACCTTTGAGCAATTTATCTGCTACAACCCAAGAAATGGCAAAAGGTAATTTAGAACTGCAAGCTAGTCTAGAAGGGACATTAGAAACACAAACTCTGGCAGATAACTTTAATAATCTTATTCAGCAGATTAAAGAATCTCTCCAAAAACAAAAAGCCCTGACTAATGAGCAACGGAGAGAAAAAGAAGAACTAGAAAAAGCAATTTATACCCTAATTGATGAAGTTTCAGATGCTACCGAAGGAGACTTGACAGTGAGAGCTAACTTGCAGTCTCTGGAAATGAGTACTGTTGCCGATTTATTTAATGCCATTATCGGCAACCTCAAAGACATTGCCATCGAAACCAAACAATCAACTAGTCAGGTTGGTAATTCTTTACAGCAAAACGAATCGGAAATTCGTTTTTTATCAGATCAAGCTACTGCCCAAGCTAAAGAAACTCGTGATACCTTGCTATCAATTCAACATATGTCCCAGTCGATTCAAGAAGTAGCAGAAAATGCCAAACAAGTGGAGAAAATTGCGGATGACACTTTTAATACAGTTTTAAACAGTAGTGATAATATAGATTTAACTGTAGATAGTATCCTAGAACTGCGTACCACCGTAGGGAAAACGGCAAAGAAAATGAAGCGTTTAGGAGAATCTTCCCAAAAAATTTCCCAAGTAGTTTCTTTTATTGAAGAAATTGCTCTGAAAACCAATGTATTAGCGATCAATGCTAGTGTTGAAGCTAGACGTGCTGGGCAGTATGGACAAGGATTTACTATCGTCGCCGAACAAGTTGGGACACTAGCTGAGCAATCCGCAGCAGCAACTAAAAAGATTTCGGGAATGGTGGGACAGATTCAAGCGGAAACCCTAGAAGTAACTCACGCGATGGAATTGGGAACTACCCAAGTCATCGAGTCCACCAAGCGGGTTGAATCTACTAAAGATAGTTTACGAATAGTATTAGAAAAATCCCAAGCTATTAATGACTTAATGGAGTCTATCTCCCAAGCCACTATATCTCAGGCAAATACTTCCCAAAATGTGACTGATTTGATGCAAAAAATTGCTCAGTTATCCGAAGCCACGTCCATATCTTCTAATAAAGTTGCACAATCAATTGTGGAAACAGCAGAAATAGCTCAAAAACTAGAGTTAGCGGTAGCCAAATTTAAAGTAGCCAAATAAAATTTAGCAATATGGATAGAGAACAACAAATCCGCTTAAATTTTCTTGAGGAAGCTGATGACTATTTTGAGGATATGGAATCCCACCTCTTAGGTTTGGCTAATAATATAGTTGAACCCCAGAAAATAGATTTAGTTCTGCGCTCTGCTCACTCGATTAAAGGCGGTGCTGCTATGATGGGATTTCCTATTTTGAGTCAAGTCGCCCATCGTCTAGAAGATTTCTTAAAAGTTTTGCGGGTTCGCTATGTTGGTTGTGAAATTACTACTGAGGTAGAAACTCTTTTATTAGAAAGTATCGATTGTCTGCGGGTTATTGGAGACTTAAATCATCAAGGAGTAGAGGCTAACAATTCCTATGTGTGCAATCTTGCCGAGAACGAGACACTTGGCGATCACGAAGAGATCCGCGTAGCGGCGCGCTATACCTTGATTTTTGACCAGTTACAACAACACCTAGGAGAATTAGAAGCACGAGATGAAGATGTCTTAATGACTCAAAATGAAGGAGTTGAGCCAGCTTTACTAATTTTTGAGGAAGGAGTAGATACGGTTTTAGACCGATTTGAAGCCCAATTATCTGAATTAGAAGGTTGGGAGCTTTCCCAAGAATTAGCAGTCACCGCCCAAGAATTAATCGCTTTTGGTAAGATGGCAAATCTCGAACCTTTTGTTCAATTATCTCAAGCGATCGCTGAAAAAACCCAGAATCTTCCAGCTCAAGAACTAGTTCCCTTAGCAAATGAAGCACTCAGAACTTGGAGGCGATCGCACGCCTTAGTTTTACGGGGAAGTCTTGACAAATTACCTTCTGCTCTCAAAGAACATAACTCCATAAACAATACCAATATCTCAACCAATATTGAACTACCCATCTTAGAAGATACAGAAAATGATTCACGACAACTAAGTGAACTAAAGTCGGCTTTTGAATTGGATACAGCACAAATCCAACTAGAATTGGAGCAGGTAGAAGATAACGCTCTAGAACTGGGTGAATTATCATCTGCTTTTGAATTAGATACAACACAAATCCAACTAGAATTGGAGCAGATAGAAGATAACGCTTTAGAACTAGGTGAATTACCATCTACTTTTGAATTGGATACAGCACAAACCCAACTAGAATTGGAGCAGGTAGAAGATAACGCTTCAGAACTGGATGAATTACAATCTACTTTTGAATTGGATATTAAGGAAAAATCTTTAACCAACATTAAACCAGAAAGCAACAAAGATTTTCCCCAACAAACTGTACCTGCCAGTAAGATGGCAAAAGTTTCCCTTGCCCAACTAAAAGAATTTAATAATCTTTTTGAGCAACTAATCTTAGACCGCAATGCTATCAATCTGAGATTAAAACAGTTACAAAACGTTGCTTTCTTAATGAATCAAAGAATTCATCAGATGGAAAGCTCCAACGCTCAATTAAAACAATGGTACGACAGAGCTTCTGTAGAAGGATTTTTGTCAACATCTTGGGAAAAGAGAGTATGTAGAATTCCTCAAGTACAATCTTTAGGAAATTCAGTTAGTAAATTAAATAGAGATAATATCTCAGAAGATAAATTATTAAGTAAAAACTTCGATCCATTGGAAATGGATCGCTACGATGATATTCATTTAATCTGTCAAGAGCAAATAGAAACTATAGTTCAACTCCAAGAAGTTGGAACAGACTTAGAATTAGAAATACAAGAAATTAATCAAGCAATTCGTAACCTCAACTATACGACTCAATTCATGCAGGGTAATGTTACCAGCACTCAAATGTTACCTTTTGCCGAAATAGTCACAAGGTTCCCCCGAGTAATTCGAGATCTTAATCTTAAGTTTAATAAGCAAGTTAAGCTCAACATTTTAGGAGACAATACCCTCTTAGACAGAACTTTCGTGAAACCTTTAGGAGATTCCCTAATCCATCTGTTACGGAATTCCTTTGATCACGGTATAGAAAACAGAGAAACTCGTATCGCCCAAGGCAAAGACCCCTCAGGAACCATTACCATCCAAGCTAGTAACCAAGGTACTTATACTCTAATTACCTTTAGCGACGATGGTTGTGGTATATCTATTGATCGAATTTGCGATCGCCTTTCCGAAATGGGAATTCCCTCATCACAAGTCAGACACATCTCAGAAACAGAATTATTGGACTTTATCTTTGAGCCTGGATTTACTACTACAAAAGAAGTCAGCGAACTTTCTGGTAGAGGAATGGGAATGGATATTGTTCGTGCTAATGTCCAAGAAATGAATGGTGATATTCAAGTAAGCACAGAGCTAGGAAAAGGCACCAAATTTACCCTCAAAATTCCTTTTACTTTATCAATTCTCAGGGTGGCAATCATCGAACAAGAAGGAATTATTTTTGCCATTCCTGCTGATACCATTCGGGAACTTTTGCCCTCTTTAGAATCAACAATAATTAAACCTTTAGAAGATACTAAATATATAAATTGGCAGGGCAAGGAAATCCCTTTATTAGAAATAGAAAAAACTTTAGCCTATAATCATGCTCATAATAATTTTACTTTAACTGGTAGCCCTGCTATTAATCAAACTACCGCTTTGATAGTAGGAGATGAAAAATCAGTTGCAGCAATACAAATAAGTCGTTTTTGGCAAGAACAAGAATCGACAATCAGACCCATTGATAGTCCGATTCCTTTACCTCCTGGGGTGATTAGCTCTATGGTTTTTGGAGATGGCAAAGTTATTCCTTTAATCGATCCCAATTTATTAATTCAAGAGTGTTTAAAAAATTCTGCTACCAACAATCAATTTATTCAGCTTCCCAGAAAAAGCTTCAGTATCACGAGAACTAAAACTATTTTAGTAGTAGATGACTCGATCAATGTACGTCGCTATCTCAGCTTAACTTTAGAAAAAGCTCGTTATCAAGTGGAACAAGCTAAAGATGGACAAGAAGCTGTGGAAAAATTGCTTGCTGGGCTAGCCGTACAAGGGGTTATTTGCGATCTGGAAATGCCTAGACTTAATGGTTATGGAGTTCTAGAAATCATCAAAGATAGACCAGAATTAGAACATATCCCCATTATCATCTTAACTTCTCGGAGTAATGAAAAACATCGCAAACTCGCTTTTAATCTTGGAGCTTCCGCTTATTTTGCTAAACCCTATAATGAGCAAGAATTGCTCGATAAATTAGCATTATTGCTTTCATAATTAGCAACAACTCAATTTGTGAACTACTCACAGGCTAAAGCCATCTGATTATCCTGGGCACTATTTAAAATACTTAGACAATATCGACTTAACTCATCCTATCAATAGTGCGATATTGAATTGCTTCTGCCACATGAGAACTTTTAAGCTGTTCATCACCGGCTAAATCAGCAATAGTACGAGATACTTTCAAAATCCGATCCATTCCTCTTGCTGACAAACCTAATTTACGAATTGCTGCTTCTAATAAATTTCTACTACTATCATCTAGTTGACAAAATTTCCTTAGATGATGCGATCGCATTTCCCCATTACAACTAATTTGAGAATCATCTTTAAAGCGAATTCTAGCGCGATCGCGTGCTAGAGTAACTCTGCCTCGAATTGATTGAGAGGTCTCTCCTGTAGCTTGTCCTGTCATTTCTCCAGGCTTGAGACGATTAACTACTACTTGTAAATCGATTCGATCCATCAGAGGACCCGATAACTTTGCCCAGTACATCTCTCTCTGACGAGGAGAGCAAGTACAATTTTGAATAGGATCGCCAAAATAACCACATGGACAAGGATTAGTACTGGCAACTAAAGTAAACTGAGCTGGAAAAACTACCGACTGACGAGTGCGAGAAATAGTTACACAACCATCCTCTAAAGGCTGACGCAGATACTCTAAGACATTACGCTTGAATTCCGTCAGCTCATCCAAAAAAAGCACCCCTTTATGAGCTAGAGAGATTTCTCCAGGTCGAGGAATACTACCTCCTCCTACTAGGGAAGGACCCGACGCAGAATGATGAGGGCTGCGAAAGGGTCGATTGGTAATTAAAGAGCCTCGATTTTTCAGTAATCCTGCAACAGAATGAATCTGAGACACCTCCAATGCTTCATTAAAATCTAGATTCGGCAATATACCAGGCAATCTTTTTGCCAACATAGTTTTTCCGCTTCCTGGAGGACCCACAAATACTAAATTATGCCCTCCCACTGCTGCTATTTCTAAAGCACGTCTGGCGTGAACTTGCCCTTTTACATCCTTGAGATCGAGATAGTTATCTTTTGACTCTGCTAATTTTGCCTCTCGGTCTATTTCTACAGGCTGATACTTTTGAGGACAGTCTAAAAATTTGGCTACTTCTGTTAGATGGGAAAAACCATATACAGAAATCTCTTCTACTACTGCTGCTTCTTGAACATTATCTGCTGGTACAACTAGCCCAGCAATGCCGAGTTTAGAGGCTGCTGCTGCAATAGGTAATACTCCAGCAATTGGACGCAAACTACCATCAAGGGATAGCTCTCCCAAAAACAAATAGTCTCCCAACAATTGAGGATTGACTTGTTCAGAAGCTGCTAAAACCCCTACGGCAATAGGTAAATCAAAACTAGGTCCTTCTTTTCGCAAGTCCGCAGGAGTTAGGTTAACTACAATTTTTCTGACCGGAAAGGCAAACCCAGAATTTTTTAAGGCTGCTTTGACTCGTTCCCGACTTTCTTGTATCGCTGTATCTGGCAATCCCACAATAATAGTTTTGGGCAGCCCTCCCGCTACATCTACTTCTACCCCTACTTTAATAGCATCAATTCCTGCGATCGCAGCACTCCAAACCCTAGCCAGCATTTATTTATCAGTCTATTCCACGCCTGTTAGTATATTCTTTCAAGCTAGAATTTTATAACCGCAAATTTACTGTTATATTCGGCGATCACATCAATAATTGACAATTCCACAATTTCTTTAGCATTTTTTTCTTGCAGTTCTAGAATATTGTGCTATTATGGTAAGCGTGACTAAAAAAGCTAAAAGCTCAAAGTTTCCAGGGACTGTAGTTCAGCTGGTTAGAATGCCTGCCTGTCACGCAGGAGGTCGCGGGTTCGAGTCCCGTCAGTCCCGTCCAAATTATATCAACAGTTTGAAGCGATTGGTCTTATCCGGAGTTTACAACTGATTCCTAGTATAGAACCAAATAAGAACCAAAACCAATTAGTTCATTTGGTCTTCATTACACTGAAATCATTAAAATACAAAAAGCCAAATCTGATTTACATTTTTACATCGGGTTTAGTTTTTTGTTGTGTCTGATTAAGGAAAATACTAGCTTCCAGACTAAGCTAGCCAAATATAAAGTTGCTTCATATTTCTAGATTGGTATAACAGCAAACGTTTTATGTCTTTATTTCTGAATCCATCTAAATTAGGCTTAAAAAATGATTCTTTTATTATCAAAGCTGATATTAAAGAATCTTTAGTAATACAAAAACTTATCTTTTAAATAAGTTGATTCTCGTGAATTTTACAGGTTACTTTTTCAGCAAACCCTATATAGTAAATTTATAGAAGGTTATTGTCTGTAAGTAGGAGAAATAATGAGCGATACTATTTTTGGCAAGATAATTCGTCGTGAGATACCTGCGGATATAGTTTATGAAGATGATTTAGCTTTAGCCTTTAAAGATATTAATCCTCAAGCTCCAACTCATATTTTAGTAATTCCCAAGAAACCTATACCTCGTATTTCTGATGCAGGATCAGAAGACCAGGCTTTACTGGGTCATTTGCTTTGGACTGTGAAGCAAGTAGCAGAAAAGGCTGGCTTATCTAATGGTTATCGAGTAGTAATTAATAATGGTGCAGATGGGGGTCAAACTGTAGATCATTTGCACTTACATGTTTTGGGCGATCGCCAAATGAAATGGCCACCTGGTTAAGCATTTATATAATTGCGATCTACATCTAGAAATAGATAACAAATCAATCATTGAAAGTTTGAGAGATTTGTTTATCTACTCAAAAACTTGTTTTTCGATTCCTTTCCACCATTCACCTAATTTCATCAAATCGTCATGAATAGCTTGTATTTCTTGCAAGTATTCTAATTGGCTCAAGGTATGTTTTCGCTCTTCCAGTTTTTTCAGTCTTAGTTGTACTAACAGCCAAGGTTTGGAGATCCCATCTGTGGCTTCTATGTATTGGGCTAAATCTTTACTATCCATCAAAATAATTAAATAAGATTATTAATTTTGCTTTATGTTTCTTAACAATAGCGTAGATTATACTAAATCTGCTTACGAAAGTATACTTTTAGTTTAAAGCCTAGAATTAGCTTAAACCTTTCTGAATTCTATACGCGCAGCGCGGGCGACTCAAGCACTGGAATCAAGTTCCAGTGTCGCGCCCTTGACTACCGAAGGTCGTTCTGAATTCTAAATTCCCACAAATTTAAAGTGTTGTATCTAAACAGGATTTAGTATCACCCATTACTATCGATGATCGCACCTTCTAAATTTGCTTGGTAAAAATTAGTCC
>JASJDF010000021.1 GCA_030065715.1 Xenococcaceae cyanobacterium MO_188.B19
TTCAATCATCACTATTTGAAAAATATTTTCTCCTAAGAATTTATGCATTTGGCTTAAAATAATTGGACTATCATCTATGCAAGCAATTGCCAAGCCAGATTCACAATTGCTTGCATAGATGATAGTCCAATTATTTTAAGCCAAATGCATAAATTCTTAGGAGAAAATATTTTTCAAATAGTGATGATTGAAGACCCCATAGAAGCAGCATCTATACTATTTAAAATCAAGCCAGATCTCATTTTTATGGATATCTCTATGCCGAGAATTAATGGTTATAAATTATGTGCTTTACTTAGAAAAAGTACATCTCTAAAAGAAACTCCTATTGTCATGGTCACTGGTCGAACGGGATTTATTGATAAAACAAGAGCCAAAATGGTAGGAGCAACAGATTACTTAACTAAACCTTTTACTAAAACTGATTTATTATCAGCTGTAAAAAATAATCTTCCCAATGCCATAGAATCTTTATCAGTATTTTAATTTTTGTAATTTTATATCGAGGTGAAAAAATGAAAACTGTATTAGTTGTTGATGATATGAAAACTCAATTAGATTTGATTGATAGTTACTTGAGTGGAGCAGGATTTAAAGTTTTGACTGCTTCTGATGGTGCGGAAGCATTAGTGAAAGCTAAAGAACATCAGCCTAACGTAATTGTTACTGATTTAGTAATGCCAGAAATGAGTGGATTGGAGTTTTGTCGGAAGTTAAAAAAGAATCCCACCACAGCAGAAATTCCTGTAATTGCTTGGACAACTAAAAATAGGGATATTGATAAAAAATGGGCAAAAAAACAAGGTGTAGCTGTTTATTTAGTCAAGTCTTCCAGCAAAGAAGAAATTATTAATACCATACATTCTGTAGTTAACTAAAATTATGTCTAGTTTAACCACCACAGAAAAACTCAAACAACTTTTACCACAACTATTTTCCTCAGAAACTATTGAGGGAGATTCTTATCTAAAATTCCAGCTTACTTCGGAATTATCAGCCTTAATTGATCTAAGTCATGTGCAAGAGTCTTTGGTAGTAGCCAATCGTGAAATAACAGCGATTCCTAATTTACCAGAATATGTTTTAGGTTTAATGACTTCGAGAAGTCAAGTTTTTTTGGCAATAGATTTGGCTCATGCTATGGAGTTACCTCCAGAAGCTATTAATTATCGAGAGTATCAAGTAATAGTGGTTAAAACTAACATTGCTGAAGCAGAGATGAATTTACCTACAGAGCGATTAAATGAACCTTATTTATTGGGGTTAGTTGTACGCCGTATTTTAGGAGTTTCTCGAATTGGGAACCGTAATTTTGACGAAGTAGAAGTAGATTTTCCTTCTGCTATAATTTCTTTGGTTAAAGGAACTATTCAACAACAAGAAACAAAATCTCTTTTAATTGATATCCAAAAATTAATCGATACAAAAATCAGAAACAATTGAATAGTAAATCAGGGGAAAAATTATCATTTAATTGCTCCTTAATTTGGTATTTTGCAGAGTTTAACTCCAATAACTAATTTATACAGACATCAATATTTACAGTTGAATCTTATGCTAAATTTTAAAAATTCAGGAAAAACATTGGGCAAAACCATCAGCTTGAGTTTTGGGGTTGCGCTACTTAGTTGTTTTGCTTCTCTATCGCCATTGATAGTCTCTCAAGCTTCTGAAAGTAATCAGAACATGGCGATTGCTAAAACTGAGAACCAAATACTAGCTCAAATCGAGTCGAGTGAAACTGTTACCCAAGAAAAAGTCTTTAAAGTTGGAGTAATTGCTAAAAGAGGTAAAGAAAAAGCAGTAGAGCAATGGCAACCTTTAATAGACTATTTATCAGAGAAAATTCCCGAACATAACTTTCAACTTCTTCCCCTTAATTTTGAGGAAATTTATCAAGCTGCGGAAAATAGAGAGCTTGACTTTGTGATTGGAAATTCTGGAATGTATGTAAATTTTGAGGCTAAATACGGGGCTAATCGTATTGCTACTCTCAAAAATTTGAGATTAGGCAAACCCTATACTAAATTTGGTGCGGTAATTCTGACTAAAGCAGATCGTAGTGACATTAATGAACTAAAAGACTTTAAAGGTAAGACTTTTATGGGGGTTAGTGAAAAATCCTTTGGTGGTTGGCAAATGGCTTGGGGTGTCTTCAAAGATCAAGGAATTAATCCTCAGAAGGAATTTAAGGATTTAAGTTTTGCAGGTACTCATGACAAAGTAGTCATGGCAGTCTTAAATGGGCAAGTGGATGGGGGAACAATACGTACTGATATCCTAGAAAGGATGGAAGCAGAAGGGACAATCAAACTCGAAGATTTTAAAATTATTAATCGGCAAGAAGATTCGTCGGGAAAATTTCCTTTTGTTCATAGTACTCCTCTCTATCCTGAATGGCCCTTTACGGCTGCCCAAGGAGTTTCTGTAGAAATTTCTGAAGCTGTAGCCAAAGCCTTACTTAATTTGCCAGAAGATCATCCTGGTGCTGTAGCAGCAAAATCCGCAGGTTGGACGGTACCTCAAAATTATCGACCAGTACACGAATTATTTATCGATCTTTCTCTGGCTCCTTATGACGAAATTGGACAAATTACCTTTGAAGATTTACTCTGGTATTGGGTAGCGATCGCAAGTATTTTAGTAGCATTAGCGGGGGTTCTGATATATACCCAAAGACGTTCTATTCAAGAAAGACTCAAAAATGAGCTATTTCTCAACGAATTTAATCAATCTCTAGAAAAACAAGCAGCAGAACAAAAGGAACAAAGGGAGTCTCTAGAAAATGCGGTAGTTTCTCTAATGGAATCCCTCGAACCAGCATCAGAGGGAGATTTAACGGTTCGTGCTGAATTGATCGAAGGGGATGTGGGAATTATTGCCGATTTATTTAACGCTATTGTGGAAAACCTCCGAGATATTGCGATTCAAACTAAAACTTCTGCCAGTCAAGCCAGTGTTTCTCTGGGAGAAAATGAAGTCTCGATCCGACAACTAGCAGAGCAAAGTATTGCTGAGGTGGCACAAATTCAACAAACCTTATCTTCAGTAGCAAATATGTCTGATTCAATTCAGGAAGTGGCGGAAAATGCGGAAAAAACTTCTGCCATCTCCAATGATGCTTTTGCTACAGCCCAAGAAGGGAACAAAGCAATGGAGCTTACAGTACAAAGTATCCAAGGTTTGAGAAACACCGTAGGAGATACAGCGAAAAAAATTAAGCGTCTGGGAGAATCAGCTCAACAAGTTTCCCAAGTGGTATCTTTGATTGATGAAATTGCCCTCAAAACCAACCTCTTGGCGATTAACGCCAGTGTAGAAGCAGCTCGTGCAGGAGAACTAGGACAAGGTTTTACCGCAGTAGCAGAACAGGTAGGGGCTTTAGCAGAACAATCATCCCAAGCGACTCAAGAAATTGCCCAACTAATTCAGGGAATTCAAAGAGAAACCCAAGAAGTAGTATCGGCAATGGAAGTAGGAACAACTCAAGTAGTAGAAAGTACCCATTTAGTAGAAGATACGAAACAGAAGCTACAAACTGTTTTAGAAAAATCTCAAGACATCGATCAACTGATGCGTTCCATTTCTCAAGCTACAGTATCCCAGGCGGAAACTTCTCAAGTAGTAACAGAGACGATGGAAAAAGTGACCCAAGCTTCTCAAGAACGTTCCAGCTACTCTAGTGAAATTGCCGAAGCCATACAAAAAACAGCCAATCTGGTGGGAGAATTACAATCTTCCGTTGCCCAATTTAAAGTAGCTGATACCGAAGAAAAGGAAAAAGCTACCGTTGTTTAAGGAATAACTAGTAAGCCACAATTGTTAGTCGTTGGTTGTTAGTCCTAAAAGACATTGTGCCCTTGTGGTATACACCTTCGGATATCGTTAGTTGTTGGTTTTTACTTTTTACCCACTACCTACTAACCACTATCCACTCTCTTAACTAAGAGAAACTATGACCATAGACACAGACCAACAAATACAATTAAACTTTCTTGAAGAAGCTAAAGAGTATTGCGATCGCTTAGAATCAACCCTTCTGGATTTAGATTCTCAGGGATTTAATACCGAACTATTGGATGAATCCATGCGAGCAGCTCATTCTTTAAAAGGTGGTGCTGCAATGATGGGATTTTCAGCTTTACAAGACGTTTCCCATCGTTTAGAAGATTTTTTTAAGATTTTGCGATCGCGTAAAGATGCGAGTTTGTTGAATCGGGAAGTAACCACTTTATTACTCCAAGGGGTAGATTGTTTGCGAGAAGTGGCTCAAGCCCATCGTAGTCTCTCCTCTATTGACGAAGAATGGCTAAATCAACTTACTAACTCAATTTTTGACCCCTTACATGACAAATTGGGAGATTTAAAAGATGAAGATGAAGATTTATTATTAGCGGAGGAAGAAGAAGTTGATGTTTCTACTTTAGTTTTTGAGACTGGCGTAGAAGAATGTCTGGATAGCTTAGAACCTAAATTAGATAGTCTTAGTGCTGAAGAATTAAAAGAAGAGTTAATCATACAGACAGTGCAACTGGCTGAATTTGGTCGCATGAGCAACTTAGATGCTTTTGTAGAACTATGTGATTCAGTTAACAAACAACTGGCTGCTCTTTCTCTTCCAGAGATTAGAGATTTTGCCTATAGAGCTTTTAAAACTTGGGAACAAGCCCATGCTTTGGTAACTTTAGGACGAATAGATCAAATTCCCAACCAGCTATTTGCAACTTCTAGAACCAATAAAGCTGAGCCGGAAAGTTTATCTTTACCAGACTCAGAAACTATAGACTTATCAGAAATTGCTGAATTGCAAGAGATGGTAGCTATGGAATTAGAAACCAACTCTGAGATATTCAACCCAGAAGCAACTGATTTAGAAACTATAGACTTATCAGAAATTGCTGAATTACAAGAGATGGTAGCTCTAGAATTAGAAACCAACTCCGAGACATTCAACCCAGAAACAACTGATTTAGAAACTCCTGTAGTGGATTGGGATCAATTAACAGCAGATACTGATGAATTAGCTGATTTACAATCAAGTTTTGCTGATTTAGAAGCTTTTGAGCCAAATGAAATCGATCAAACTATTCCTATTCCTGAAGAAAAAACTAGATCGGTAGCAGTACAATCCTCTGGCTCAGAAACTATGGTTAAGGTTTCTGCTCGACAATTAAAAGAAATTAATGCTTTATCTAGTAAATTAATTTTAGAAAGAAATGCTGCGGTTTTGCGTCTCAATCAACTTCATAAGTATTTAGCACTTACCAAAGAAAGAATCCGCGCCCTTGACAAATCTAGTAATCAAATTCGCAAAGTTTATGATTGGGCTTCTTTGGAAGGAATGCTAACTACGGCTAACCAAGGGAATCAAAATGATTCTCCTTCCCAAACTAATAATTCAAGCCAACAAGAATTGATACCAGACAATCAAACTAATACATTTGATACTTTAGAAATGGATCGCTATAGCGATTTGCATTTACTATTCCAAGAACAAATGGAAACAATTTTCCAGTTGGGAGAAGTAACTACAGATATTGACTTGGGTTTGCGAGAAATGAGTCAAGTCGTTCGAGATTTTAGTTATACAAGTAAAGAGCTACAGCAAAATATCACTCGCTCTCAAATGCGTCCTTTTTCTGATATTATCGGACGCTTCCCCCGATTTATTCGGGATTTATCAGTTCAATATAATAAACAAGTTAATCTTAAGATTACAGGAGAAAACACCCTAATTGATCGACAAGTACTAGAACAATTGGGCGATCCTTTAAATCATTTACTTCGTAACGCTTTTGATCATGGTATTGAAGAGCCAGAAGTACGGATTCAGCAAGAAAAAACCCCTGAAGGAACAATCTGGTTACGGGCGATGCAGAGGGGAAATAAAACCATTATTACCATTGAAGATGATGGTAAAGGCATTGATGAGCAGAAAATACGCGATCGCTTATGTCAAATGGGATTATCTAGGGCGGAAGTGAATCAGATAGAATCTAAAGAACTACTAGAAGCTATCTTTGAGCCTGGATTTAGCACCGCTAAACAAGTTACAGACCTCTCAGGGCGCGGTGTGGGGATGGATGTGGTGCGGTCGAATTTGTCAATGGTTAGAGGGGATATTAAGGTAGAAACTACCCTAGGAAAAGGAACCAAATTTACTATTACTGTGCCTCTTTCTCTCTTAATTCTGCGTGTGACTATTCTAGAAAGTGCAGGTATGGTTTTTGCTGTTCCGATTCATAGCGTGCAAGAGATCGTCCGATTTGACTCAGATATTGTAGTTCAAGAAGGTGAACAAGAATTAATTTACTGGAATAATCAACAAATTGCCCTTATTCGTTTAGAAAATTGGTTACGTTTCCAACGCCCTGCTAAAGCTTTTGATATGGAAAGTAAACCCACAATAGATACTCCTACAGTTTTGATTTTTCAACAAGAAGATCAGTGGCTAGGTATTTATATAGAACGCTATTGGGGGGAACAAGAAGTAGCGATGCGGTCAGTTATTAGCCCAATTGCTCTTCCTCCAGGCTTTACAGGCTCTACAATCCTAGGAGATGGTAGGGTTATCCCATCTATTGAACCTAGTTTCTTAGCAGAATGGATTACCAAGCAACAAGATGCTAAGGATAAGATTTCTAATTCTGTTGCTATTAACAATCCTCAATCAGACTTATTTACGATTAATAGTTCCACAATTCTAGTAGTTGATGATTCAGTTAATGTCAGAAGATATGTAGCAGTAATGCTAGAACGAAATGGTTATCAAGTAGAACAGGCTAAAGATGGTCGAGATGCAGTGGAAAAACTACAAGCAGGATTGGATGTACAAGCGGTAATTTGTGATATTGAAATGCCTCGTTTAGATGGTTATGGAGTTTTAGCAGAAATCAAATCCCAAGCCAATTTTGCCGACTTACCCATTGTTATGCTAACTTCTCGCAGTAACGATAAACATCGCAAACTAGCAATGAAACTTGGTGCATCAGCCTATTTATCTAAACCTCTTAATGAGCCAGAATTATTACAGATACTAGAAACCCATATCCAGAATCCCGTATTCCATCGATGATTTTGTAACTTAAAATTAGTAGCATACTCCATCAATCTTTTCTTAAGATGACGAAAAATCCTCTTGTAAGATTTTGGCAAAGCACTACGGAAAAAATCGAACAGCGATTACCACTCAAAAATTTTACTCAAAATACCAGTAAATGGTTTACTGTTGACGATGAAGAAATTGGGGAAATTCTTGCCCAAATTCGGGAACAATTACCCACCACAGAAGCTTTACTGATCGGAAAACCCCAATCGGGAAAAAGCTCTATTGTCAAAGGTTTAACGGGAGTAGATTCTGATATTATCGGACAGGGTTTTCGTCCCCATACTCAACATACTGAACGCTATGCTTATCCCTCCGAAGACTTACCCCTATTGATTTTTACAGATACGGTAGGTTTGGGAGATATAAATCAAGAAACAAACAGCATTATTGCAGAATTAGAATCAGAACTACAACAAGAAACCAATCGAGCCAGAATTTTAATTCTTACCGTCAAAATTAACGATTTTGCTACTGATACTCTCAAAAATATTGCGACAGAGTTACGCAATAAGTATCCTCAAATTCCTTGTCTATTAGCTATTACTTGTCTTCATGAAATTTATCCTCCTGAAGTAGAAAATCATCCTGTTTATCCTCCCGATTACGAAGACTTAAACCGAGCTTTGGTAACTATTAAGGAAGATTTTGATCAATTGTATGATTTTGCGGTGCTAATTGACTTTACTCTCGAAGAAGATGGTTATCAGCCCGTATTTTATGGTTTAGAAGCTTTAGTTGATGCGATCGCGGAATTGCTCCCTGAAGCAGAAACTAACACTATTTATCAACTACTAGATAAGACTGCCACCCAAAAAATCGGGGATTTGTATCGAGATACTGCCAGACGCTATATTATTGCTTTTTCTTCCATCGCTGCAACCCTAGCAGCCGTACCATTGCCTTTTGCTACCATGCCTGTATTAACTACCTTGCAGGTTTCAATGGTAGGTTTATTAGGAAAACTCTACAGACAAAATCTAACCCCTTCCCAAGCAGGGGGTGTTATTAGTGCTTTCGCTGGGGGATTCCTTGCCCAAACCCTAGGAAGAGAACTAATTAAATTTATTCCTGGGTTTGGTAGTGTAATTGCTGCTTCTTGGGCTGCTGCCTATACTTGGGCTTTAGGAGAAGGAGCTTGTGTTTATTTTGGCGACTTGATGGGAGGGAAAAAACCCGATCCTAAAAAGATACAATCTCTCATGAAAGAGTCTTTCCAATCAGCGAAAGCCAGATTTAAGTCTTCTATTTAGAGACTGACCAACTACTAACATCAATGCCTAAATAATGCCCTAGTTTTAGCAAAGGTTCGATTTGTGTTTTATCCCAAGGACAACTTTGATCCGATGCTAGGCAATTGGGTACTATTTTTTGACGCAAACAATTGTAGTAAGCTTCTTGAGCGTAGCCAAAGTATAGATTTAGATTGAGTTTATTGCCAACATGAACGATGGTTTCTAATCTTTCAATATCCGTTTCTAAAGCCTTGGGTTCTCCATCATAAAGGATTTGCCAGAGTATTCTGAGGGCAAATTGTTCGAGAATTTTTTTGGCTTCGGGAATATTTAGTTTACAGTTAAGATGATTGGCTTCAATCGCAATCGCTTCTAATTCTGCAAGATGATTATCAATACCCTGGGGGTCTTCTATGGCTTTCTCTAGGTGAGATAAAGCTTCAATACAGCGATGGGAAAGGGCAACTTCTGCTGCAACTTGTAATTCTTGGGGAACTGGCAGCCCTTCTCTTTGGAAAGCTACTAAAATTGTGTAATTCTCCCGATATACCTGAGTATAAAGCTGATCGAGATGTTTTTTAGTTTTTTCTGTTAGCTGGCTCATAATCCGATGCCTTTCTTCGGCAAACAGATGTTGCAAGCCGAAGTGACTATCCCCAAAAGCCTGATTCATAATCATAATGGTTTGGGCTGCACTAGCTTGTTTGAGAGCTTCAAAGAGTTGCTGTTTTAATTCCGAATAAGCTAAACGACCAGCAAAGGGTTTGATACAGCAGTGGAAATCCCAACCACCTAAGTGAAAAGCTGCAAAGGTTAGATGTTGAGTTTCTCTGGTAATCTCAGAGGTTAATTGTACTTGTCCCACTGCCAGAGTCAGGGTTCCTAGTTGTTGCTTTTGATAGTCTAGTTGTTCGGCAATATAGCAATAAACTTTTTCTTCTCTGGGATACTTGGTAAATAGAGAACTAATAGCATAGTGGGCTGCTACTTGTTCGAGATTAATCTGAGCGGGAATAACTAATTGACGATATACTTCTGCACCATTGCCAAAGGTTTCTACATTACTAGGCGCTTGGGCTAAATGGTCAATAAATTCATTTTGTAAATTTACTCCTCCTACTTCTCCTGCTAATTCCATAGCGCGGGAAGCATAACGCAAGATTTGAACCCCTTCAGGACGGGATATTTCATCAAAAAACCAACCGCAGCTAGTGTACATCAGTAAGGTGTGACGCTCCATTTCCAAGAGACGCAAAGCGTCAATTTGTTCTAATTCCGTGAGTTGATGTTTCTGATGACGGCTGAAAAATTCTTGAACTTGTGCTTTTGAGCGATCGCCAATTACCCTAACATATTTATCTCTAGCTAGCCAAGGATCGCGAAAGAGATTTCCTCCTATAGTTTCATAGATCGGAATTAATTGATCTCTTAGCCAGTCTAAAGAATCTCTGAGAGGTTTGCGCCATTTTTGATGCCATAAACCACCACCACCGCAACCACAATCACTGCGCCAGCGTTCAACTCCGTGAGAACAACTCCAAGCAGTCACAGGTTTAAGCACAACTTCCCAAGTAGGAGGATTAATACTCAAATAATGGGCATAATTGGTAACGGTCCAACCACGGGAAGCAAATACCTGACCAAAAGCATAAGCCAAACACTTTTCTGTTCCCCCTTTATGATGCCCAAAGGTTTCCCCATCTGTGGCAACACTAATTAGTTGAGCAGGACGGTTATCTCCTCTAATAGCTTGGGCAATCCTGCCTGCCAAATTATCTGCGGTTACTAGAACATCATTAAAGCCCATATCGCGCGAAATAGGACCATCATAGAAAAAGATATCTATATGTCTGCCATCTTCAATAAAGCAACGATAGGGGCGGGTAGGATCGATCTGAGAGCCTCCTACTTCATGCCATTCTGGTTCTTTACTATCGTCATGGGTTTCAAGAGAGCGACATCTTTCCGCTTGGGAAGGAGCCAGAATAATGAATTTAATCTCTTCATCAATTAAGGCTTCTACCGTATCGTAGTCAACGGCAGTTTCAGCCAGCCACATCCCTTCTGGTTCTCGTCCAAAACGAGCTTTAAAGTCGGCTTTTCCCCAACGAATCTGAGTATATTGATCCCTTTTATTGGCTAAAGGCAGAATAATATGATTGTAAACTTGGGCGATCGCATTACCATGCCCGTTTAATCTAGCACTACTTTTGCGATCGCCATCAATAATCTTTTGATATACTTCTAGGTCATATTTTTCTAACCATGACATCAAAGTCGCACCAATATTGAAACTGAGATATTCAAAATTGTTGACAATATCAATTACTTCGTTGCGATCATTGAGAATTCGGGAAAAAGCATTAGGACGATAGCATTCATGATAAATACGCTCATTCCAATTGTGATGGGGATTCGCACTAGGCTGACGCTCAATTTTATCTAGATAAGGATTTTCTCTGGGTGGTTGATAAAAGTGACCATGAATAGTTACATATACTCCCTGTGCTTGTTCTAGAGGATTAATTTCAATGTCTTCAATCTTGGGAGACATAGCAGGTTGCGAATTATCTATAACTATGGGATTAATTTTTTCTCTACCAAATACCATAAGTTTTAATACCTAAAATAATTTAAGTGAATTATGTTGCCAATTCTATAACTGAGATTTATGACCTTTTTTATTTAAACTCAATCAAATATATGGTTAAAATTTTGCGAAAATATCTTAATAAAAGATCAATAAAATTTATTGTCCAAGCCTGTCCTATTTTGTCTATGTTTTCTCTCGCGGGTCAAATTTTTTTTACACGAGTATATAATTCATCTCCTTTCTCCGGCGCAGAGGGAGTCCATTTTTCTTCCATTTTTGCCAGGTGTTTTTCCCAGCCCATGATTGTAAGATATTAGTACTATCTTAAAAAGATAACGGGAAAAGTCAGTACCAGCACCACCCTTAATGACAGCACCAATTACGATTTCTTCAATTCCAGTCATGATTATGATTCGCGTATAAAATCAATATATTAGGAATGTACAATTACCAATAAATATTATCCTACTCAATTTCAGATGAAAGTAATTGGCTTGATGAGTGGTACTTCTGTAGATGGTATAGATACGGTTCTAGTAGAAATCGCAGGAAAAGAACTAGATTTAGAAGTTCAATTACTAGCAGCAGCAACTAATCCCTACCCTCCAGAAGTCAGGGACAAAATCCTCAAAGTCTGTGGTGGTAAGCCATTATCGATGCTGGAATTAGCAACCTTAGATGATGCGATCGCGTATAATTTTGCTCAAGCAGCCCAAAACATTCAAAAACAATCCCATCCAGCCGAACTAATTGGCTCTCACGGTCAGACAGTATATCATCGACCACCAGGCAGCTCAGAATCAAGCCTAGGGTATAGTATGCAACTAGGAAGAGGAGATGCGATCGCTAATATAACAGGCATCCCCACAGTATGTAATTTTCGTGCTGCTGATATTGCTGCGGGAGGACAGGGTGCGCCTTTGGTTTGCAAAGTTGATGCCTATTTACTATCTGATCCTCATAAACATCGAGCCATTCAAAATCTCGGTGGTATTGCCAATGTCACCTACTTACCCCCTAATAGTGAGCTAAACTGGGAAAGAGAAGTATTTGGATGGGATACAGGTCCTGCTAATGTACTGCTAGACCTAGCAATACACAAGCTAACCAATGGTCGTCAGACCTATGACAAAAATGGAGCATGGGCAGCCCAAGGCACTCCTTGTAACAAGTTAATTTCTCGATGGCTTAAAGAGGATTTTTTCCTTCAGCCACCCCCCAAATCTACTGGTCGAGAACTATTTGGGTCAGAATACCTAGCTAAATGTTGGCAAGAAGCTCAAGTAGAAAATCTTAGTGACGCTGATTTTTTAGCCACTTTAACCGAGTTGACTGTAGCTTCTATTGTTCATAGTTATCGTGCTTTTTTACCTCAAATGCCTCAGGAAATACTGTTATGCGGTGGAGGTAGCAATAATCTCTATTTGAGACAAAGGCTGCAAGCTGAGTTAACATCGGCAAAGGTACTAACAACAGATCAAGTAGGACTCAATGGAGATTATAAAGAAGCGATCGCATTTGCTATCTTGGGTTACTGGCGATTTCACTGTTCATTTGCTGGTAACTTACCTAGAGTAACTGGAGCTAAACAACCCATGTTATTAGGAGAAATCCATAATCCCCTAGTTTAATAACCCCTTGTTAATCATAATTTCGTGACTCATAGCTTTTTACTAAAACCAGGAAGATGGAGTATCAGCGGTTATTTTCGCCAAAAACAGCAGATACCAATGATAGCCAGAGGTTTTATAACTATCACTTGGAAACAAGAGTACTGGTTTAAAATGGTAAGTCAGATGACTTTGAATAACGAATCTCAGTCAGAAATTATTTGTAAATACACAGGACATTTGGATCAAGATAAAAAATCTTATACTTATGTTTTGCAACACAGCATTTTGGGAAATATAGAAGGGGAGGGTTGGATTACTTCTCAATCTATCATTCAATATCATTGGATTGTAGGTGGAAATACAAAACGTACTGGGATGGATACTTTTTACTTAATTAGTGAAGATGTCTATCATTTCACCAGTGTTATTCTGGAAAGTCACAGCCTTAATAGTGCTATGGAAGCTACTCTCAAATATCTAATTTGATTCCCTAATATGAGTATGAACAGAGATCCCAATTATGGTCGTTTACTCGCCAATCGCTATCAAATCGCCGAATTAGTAGGAGAAGGAGCGATGGGGCGAGTTTATCGTGCCAAAGATACGCTTTTAGGGGGAGTCACTGTCGCTATCAAGTTTTTATCTCAAACTTTGTTAAACGGTAATATGCGAGAACGCTTTGAAAGAGAAGCTACAATCTCAGCATTATTAGGAGAAAAAAGTATTCATGTAGTTCGAGTGAAAGATTATGGGGTAGATAATAATAATATTCCTTTCTATGTAATGGAATATCTCTCAGGAGAAAGTCTCAGCGATATCATTCGTTATCAACCTCTGCCTTTACCGCGATTCCTAACTTTTACCCGTCATATTTGTCTAGGATTAGAATCTGCCCATCAAGGAATTTCTTTTAGTGGTGAATTGTGTCGTATTATTCACCGTGATATTAAGCCCAGCAACATCATAGTAGTTCAAGACCCGACCCTAGGGGAAGTTGCTAAAATTCTAGACTTTGGCATTGCCAAACTAATTTTATCTGATGCTGCTCAGACCCAGTCTTTTATGGGAACTTTGGCTTATTGCTCTCCCGAACAAATGGAAGGAAAGGAACTAGATAATCGTTCTGATATTTATAGTTTGGGAGTCATGATGTATGAGATGCTCACCACAGGTATGCCATTAATGCCCAAAAATTCTTCTTTTGGCGGTTGGTATCAGGCACATCATGAATTTAAACCCGAACCACTAAATACGAATTTACAATTACCTCCCGAATTAAAAGAATTAGTAGCCAGTTGTTTAGCTAAAGCAAGGAGCGATCGCCCCCAGAGTGTCAGGGAGATTTTGCCAATTATTGAAAACTTATCCCAAACATATCAGGGACAAGCTCCCAAAAAAAGTGCTAATGTTTTCAAACCAACTCCCAAAGTAGAGCCCCAAGTAGAAGCAAAAGACTCTACTATTCAAGATAAAAATCTCGAAACTGTAGCTTCAATTACTGAAATTTGTCTGAGAACATCTTGGCCCAAAAATAAGCCAATTCAAAAGATTGTTTTTGCCCAATTATTAACTTCTACAGCAGGAGAAATTCCTTCTCTTTTGGTAATGCTGGATCACGACGATATACTTAATCGGATGTCTAGTGTTCGCTATAATCAATTTCTCTTTTTAAATCATCCTCATCCCATGCTGTTGTGGATTACTTTACTTTATAGCCCAGAGTATGGTCCTCGTTGGCTACCTTGTTATCTTGATTTAAAATCACAAAAAGGTCAAAAGATAAGTTACGCTCTATCTAATTCTGGTTCTTATCGCATTTTATTTTTTGATATTAAAAAACCAGATCAATGTCAACACGTAGCTACTTCTAATATAGAACCTAAGAATTCTCAAATGCTCAAAAAATGGGCTGAATCTAGTCAAGTTAGCCAAAATTCAGGTAATCCCCGAAAAGCCAAAGAAATATTGAAAAAAGAATTTCAAAAGCTTAAACCTACAATCTTATTAAAAATGGAGTCTTTTACTACTAAAAACTTTATTTCTTGAAGAAGATATTAGGTATTAGGGTTTGGGTTCAAAGGAGATTAAAATTCAACCCAATAAAACTATTTCAGTAAACCATACTTATATTTTTTTCTCGGTTTCATGTCAGTTAAACCAACTATTTCTCAATTTTTGAGCTTTTTTCTTACTTCTGATATTCAAGCTATGCTCCCAACAGAAGAGTTAGGAGAAATTATCAAAATCGATCCTAGTCAGATAGTTCCAGTATTCGACCTTTCTCCTGCAATTATGGGCGTATATAATCATCGTGGAGAAGTTTTATGGGTAGTAGATTTGGCACTATTATTAGAATTAGAGCCATTATATAAACAAAATTACTATCAGTCCTACAATGTTTTATTAATCAATAAACAAGATAAAATTTTAGGTCTAGCGATTCGCCAAGTAGGACATTTAGTTTTATGCAAAAAAGGACAGATACGCCGAACAACAAGACAAGAAATAACTAGTAAGTTATCTTCTTGCTTGGTCGGTGAAAAAAGAAATACTCAAGGAAATACTATATTAGCTTTGGACGGTGATAGGATTGTTCAGCTATTAAAATATGAAGCAGAAAGTAGTTAACTATTCTTACAAAATTCATCAGATCATTTAGTATAATTTTTTGCCCAGGAGCAAACGACGAGAATCTTTAATCAAAAAATCACTCCAACTAGACTCTATACCTAATACTTTGTAGCCACTGCTTACATAAAGTTGTTGAGCAGAATCATTGTTGTGTAAAACGTGAAGTCTGGTTTCTCGATAGCCCCAATTCCAGGCTATTTGTTCACATTTTTCTAGCAGTTTCTTTCCCACTCCCTGACGACGGTGAGAATTCTTAACGGCTAAATTAGAAATGTAGGGATATTCAGATTTTTGTGACCAAAAACTAGGAGTGAGGGAAATTTCTACTGTTCCAATAATTTCACTGTCTGTTTCCGATTGATTCAGAGCAACTAAACAGCAGTGAAGAGGGGGATGATGGGTAAGACGATGGCGTAAGTCTTCCCTAATTACCAGTTTGAGACAAGGGTACATCCAAGTTAAAAGGTCGGGAAAATTATAGAAGCTAGAAACCAAAATTTCTGTCAAGCCACTGATGTGATGGCTTTGCGCTCCATGAATAGTCAGTGCATTTGATTTATTTGGGGAATTGTTAGCTGTTGATTGATCCTGCATTAAACAAGAGACTAACGGAAAATTGTCTCACTTATTGTAGTTCTTTCTTTATATCAATGCACTTTTTGGTTTGGGTTTTGGGCATATTAGAAAAGTGATTGAAATCACATAATGCTTAATTACAGCTTTGATTGCTCCAAGCGTCAAGTTTTTAGTTATCAAATTTAGTATCCCAAAATCTTCCTTAAAGCTTAGTTATCAATTCTTTATTACTTCGATACTCCACTGAAATTATTTTGTTCATGCTCACCTATAGTGATACCTAATGTCAGAATTGCAATGTATCAAACTAGATAATTTATCTTGGGAAAATGTTTGTCAAAACATTGTTGATACAATTGGAAAAATTCTGGGCGTTGACATTGTAATTTTGTTTTGTGATGACCGTAAAAAAATCTGGTCAGAAAGTATAGATAGGGATGGAGCATTGACAGAGTGGAGCAAAAAATATTTCGTTTATCAAAAATCTACTCCCCAAGCTTTAGAGCCAGAAATTCTTAAGCTTACAATACAATCTACGGACGAAATTACGGTAATCAATGATCTTGCTACAGATTGTACCTGGCAAGAAAAATGTCAGGGTAATCTAGAATTAGATTCTGCCTATAAACAAGCTAATATTCGTTCCAGTATTTCTATTCCTTTAGTCAGTCAAGATAATTTGCTTGTCATACTAACTTTACACCACTGTAATCAAGCCCGTTCTTGGCAAACTGAAGAACTAAATCTAGCGATTATGATGGCAAATCAAGCTATTTATGCCAGCAGAAACAATATCGCTAGAAGTCAAGCCGTAAGTGAAAAAACAACTTTTTCTCAAATTGAGGCTTATGAAAAAATGCGGGCTTTAGCCCAGAGAGAAGCAACGATTAACCGTATTACTAAGGCTATTCATTCTAGTTTAGAGCCTCAAGTAATTTTTAATACTATTGTCCAAGAATTGGGTCAGGCTTTACAAGTAGATAGTTGCGCTCTATCTCTTTGGACAAAAAGAGATATCTTTGTTAAATGTGTGGCTCTCTACAATCCCGAAGAAATTAGATCGATTCCCCAAAAAACTAGAAGTTGGCAAAGGACAACTATTTCTCTGGTTCCTATTGCGGAAAACCCGATCTTACAGAAGTTGCTCACCACTAAACAAACTGTACATTTAGACGATCTAACTCAAAATCAAGATTTAGCTAGACACGAACTGCCTTGGCATTCCACTTCCATAGCTTTATTAGTTGTACCATTGATGCTGGAGGGAGAGATTATGGGCAGTCTCACTCTTAGACAATCGAAAAAAGCTCGTGTTTGGAGTAAGTCAGAAATCGAACTAGCAGAAGTTGTATCTGCTCAAGCTGCGATCGCAGTTCAACAAGCAAGACTCTATGAAACGACGAGAAGACAGGCGCAGCAATTAGAAGCCAGCGAACAAAGAGTGAAACAACTCAACAGTTATCTCACTGAGTCTATACTTAAGCGTTTTTTACCAGAGGCTATTGTTAATAAAGCAGCTATTGGACAGTTGGCTTTGGACTTAAATCCAGAACCCTATCGTGTAACAATTTTATTCTGTGATTTAGTAGGCTTTACTCACTTGTGTAGTCAATTAGAATCTCCCCTATTGTCTGAGTTACTAAATGATTATCTCGAAGCCATGACTGCGGATATCTTTAGGAGAGGTGGTACGGTAGATAAGTTTATTGGAGATGGCATTATGGCTCTATTTGGTGCACCAGAAGAATTATCCCGCAGAGAACAAGCTTTGAAATCGATTTATACCGCTAAAGCGATGCAAAATTCTTTAGTCAAGCTCAATGAAAGATGGAAAACCAAAAAGGTTCTTGATCAAGGCAATATCCCCTATCTAAAATTGCGCTGTGGTATTCATCAAGGTTTGGCTGTGGTGGGAATGTTTGGTGGCAAACAAAGAAAAGACTATACGGCAATTGGGAAAGCGGTTAATATCGCAGCTAGATTGCAAGAAGCCACCGAACCTAATACGATTTTAGTTTCAGAAGCAGTGTTAGATTGTTTGACAGCCCCAGAACTAAAAGCCATTAACCCTGAATTAGTACACCCGAAATCAGTCAATTACAATTTCCTTTGTTACTCTATTCCAATTTAGCCCGAATATCTGCTTCAGAGCCTCTAAAACCTACTAATACAGCTTTGCTATCTTTAACGAATAAAGGACGTTTTAAGAGCATAATATCTTCACTAAATGCCTCAATCCAACGCTCATCACTCCAAGTTGCTCTCTCTTCTCCCAAAGCGCGATAAGATTTTCCCGACGTATTCCGCATTGGTTTTGCACTTAGGGACTGAACCCAACTGGCAATCATTTCTTTGCTAGGCGGATTTTCCTTGGTGTTAATAAATTCATAGGCAATATTATTATTTTCCAGCCATTTAAAGGCTTTTTTGCAAGTGCCACAATTAGGAATACCAAAAACTCGAATTGTCATTGCGTTGATCATTTAATCTCAGGGTCGAGGAAACGATGAATTCATCAAAATCCTGTTACAATTGTATGCTGTGATGTAAACTTGGAGGATAATTATGTCTCGCAAATGTGACTTAACAGGAAAAAAAGCTAATAACGCTTTTGCTGTCTCTCACTCTCACCGTCGTAATAAAAGGTTGCAATATCCTAACCTACAATCCAAGCGGGTTTGGTGGCCAGAAGGTAATCGTTGGGTAAAATTACGCCTTTCTACTAAAGCAATTAAAACTCTTGAGAAAAAGGGAATTCATGCTATGGCGAAAGAAGCTGGAATAAATCTTAATAAATACTAAGATTGACTTGGCTATGGTTATGTCTGAAACCATACAATTGCTAACTTGAAATTTCTTCGATTTTAGCTGTTACTCCAATTTTCTTATTTGTGGTTGCAAGTGTAGAGAGATCACTATCATTGAAGGAAAATTTTTCATCTCAAAAATTTCAAAATCTTTATAAGTAAAGAGTTTTGACTTATTTAGTCAGACCTATATATTTGATTTATTTACTATTAGCGATCGCTACTTTATCCCAAACATTAGCGATCGCTGATGCTTTTAAGGGACAATTAAGTGAAATATATCAAAAAAATTTTGGCAACAATTGCGTAATTTGAGATGATTAATCTCTAGAATAACTAGGGTTTAATCATCAAATCTAGATAAGATAATGCAGAAAAATCAGTTCCACTACTGGTTAAAAAAACTATCATTTATTGCAAAAATTGTTACTTTAGCTACAGTAAATTTTCTACTCAATCCTATTGTAGTAAGCGGTCAAAACTTACCCACTCCCCCTTTACCAGAAGAATTACAACGGACTCAACCCCAACCCTTATCTCCCCTTCCTGAAATTATCCCCCAATCCCCCAATCCTCCTTCCTTTCTTCCTCTATCCCCAGAAGCTATCCCTGGTAAAATTTTAGTTACTGGTAAAATTTTAGTTAAAAGATTTGAGATCTTAGGCAATACGGTTTTTAATCCCGAAGAAATTACTCGCCTCACCCAGCCCTACACTCTAAGGCGGATTTCTTTCGTGGAGTTATTAGAAGTTCCCCAAAAAATCACTCAACTTTACGTAGATAATGGTTACATTACCTCTGGTGCAGTAATCTTACCCCAGACAATAGAAGATAGAGTGGTTAAAATCCAGATTATTGAAGGCAAGCTCGAAGATATTCAAATATCAGGCTTAAAAAGACTAAATCCTAATTACATACGCCGTCGCCTAGAAATTGCAACTAAAGCCCCTCTCAATCAAAATAAGCTGCTCAACGCTCTACAAGTATTGCAACTTGACCCTTTAATTGCCAATATTAGTGCAGAGTTATCCGCAGGAATTGAACCAAACACCAGTCTATTGCAAATAGAAGTTGAAGAAGCAGATGCTTTTTCTGTGGCTTTGAACTTCGATAATAATCGAGTCCCTACGGTAGGCACATTTCGCCGACAAATAGCACTAAATCATAATAACTTATTCGGCTACGGCGATCGCTTTATCGTTTCCTATGTCAATACCGATGGTAGCGATGCCCTGGACAATCTAAATTATGAGTTTCCCATTAATGCTCGTAATGGCAAAATTAGACTGGCTCACAATCGTACTAGTAGCAAAATTATCCAAGAGCCTTTCGATCGCTTAAATATTAAAAATCGGACTCGTCGTTACGAAATTGGCTCTAGTCAGCCTTTATTTCAATCTCTCAATCAAGAAATGATTGTGGGAATTACCCTTTCTCAAGAAACCACTATTACCAGATTTGGAGATGATTTACCCTTTCCTAATACAGGGAATGCTACAGTCGAAAACGATCAAACAAAAGTTACTGTGCTGCGTTTGTTTCAAAACTTTACCATGAGAGATCAAAGACAAGTGTTAGGATTGCGATCGCAATTAAACTTTGGTCTTGATGCTTTAGATTCCACAATTGACCCTATATTACCAGATAGTAGATTTGTTTCTTGGCAAGGGCAAGCGGAATACTTCCGACTGCTATCTTCCAGCACATCGTTCTATGTTAGATCGGATTTGCAATTAGCCAATGATCATTTAGTTAGCCTAGAAAAATTCACTTTGGGTGGTGGCTTAAGTGTTCGTGGTTATAGTCAAAATGCCCTAATAGGAGACAATGGATTTTTTATTTCTACTGAAATTCGTCAGAAGATTGCTTCTATTGAAAAATCCCAAGCCACCTTTGAGTTAGTTCCTTTTGTCGATTTAGGGAAAGTCTGGAATACTCAATCAAGAATACCACAACCAAAAACTACGCTCCTATCTGTGGGGATAGGATTCAGAGCGAGTGTGGGCGACAATCTCCTTGCCAGGATAGACTGGGGAATTCCCTTGGTTGAATTAGATTCCCTTGGAGATTCTTTACAAGAAAACGGAATTTATTTTTCTTTACAAACAAGGTTTTGACCTAAGCTTTGAGGCTTTTGAAACAATTCGCTGATCGTAATTTGATGATAGAATTCAAGCGAATAATTGCTTCATTTTCAAGGAAAAAACGAGAGAATAACCTGTTTATTTGTTAATCTCCTTTAAAATTGCCCTTCATACTAAATCCGCTTACCAAAGTATACTTTTAGTTTAAAGCGTAGAATTAGCTTAAACCTTTCTGAATTGACCGATAGGGAATG
>JASJDF010000022.1 GCA_030065715.1 Xenococcaceae cyanobacterium MO_188.B19
AATAGTGGTGGTCAGAATAATGAGACTTCACAAAACTATCGCACTTGTGCCAGAGTTTATCTAGAAACTTTATTCCAACAGTCTAATTAGCAAACACAAAGTGTCTCCCATTTAGCTAAATTGCCCGTATCATGTCCTCAGAAAGCAAAACTAAACTACTCATTCCTGAATTAATTGTCGGCTTAGGTAATCCAGAGCCAAAATACGACCGAACTAGACACAATATTGGTTTTGATGGGGTAGATACCCTAGCTAAAGCCTGGCAAATGTCATGGAAGGAAAATAAACGCTTTCAGGGGTTATTTTGCGAAGGGGTATCTCCCTACGGTAATAAAATCCGCTTGTTAAAGCCATTGACTTATATGAATCGCTCAGGACAAGCGGTAAGGGCAGTTACAGATTGGTACAAAATTGCCCCAAACTCAGTATTGGTTATTTACGACGATATGGATTTACCATTGGGAAGACTCAGAATTAGGCTATCTGGTTCAGCAGGGGGACATAATGGAATGAAATCGATTATTTCCCATCTTGGTAGTCAAAAGTTTTCCCGTCTGCGCATTGGTATTGGTAAGTCTGATGGGAAGAAACAAACTATCTCCCACGTTCTGGGTAAGTTTAGTAAAGAAGAAACACCTGTGATTGAAGAAGTTTTATATCTATCTGTTAAAGCAGTAGAATGCAGCCTCAAAGAAGGAATAGAAAAGGCGATGAGTCTTTATAATAGTAAAGTGGTTAGTGGTTAGTTGTTATAAGATGAAAAACTTAGAAGAAATCAAACAAATCTTAAGACAAAGTAAACCATTTTTAGAAGATAATTACCGAATCACAGAAGTAGGAATTTTTGGTTCTTATGCCCGTGGAAAAGAAACAGAAAGTAGTGATGTTGATGTAATAGTTGATTATCAAAAGCCTCCAACTTTAATAATGTTGGTAGAGTTAAAAGAATATTTAAGTAGCTTGGTAAATATGAAAGTAGATATAGTTACAAAAAAAGGTCTAAAGCCAAGAATTAAAGAAAAAGTTTTGTCAGAAGTAATATATGTATGATAAAACGCAATTTAAAAGAGTTACTAGAAGATATATTAGAAGCCATTGACGATATAGAAACATTCACCAAAACTCTGACTTTAGAGCAGTTTTCTGGTAATAAAGAGAAAATCTTAGCAGTGATCAAATCAATAGAAATTATAGGAGAAGCAGTTAAACTTATTCCTCAAGAAATTAGAGATAAAAATCCTCAAGTTCCTTGGAAAGCAATAGCTGGAATGAGAGATATGCTAGTTCATGAATACTGGGGAATTGATATAAATGTAGTGTGGTAAACGATACAAGAAAGTTTGCCAAGTCTCAAGACTGAAATACTCAAAATAAAGAATTAATCAAAAAAAAAGAATTAAGGTTATTGTTATTATTAAGTACGTAAGCAAAATGAATTACACAAATAACTGCCTCAAAAGCTTATTAAACCATGTAGGAGTGTGAAATTAATTTTGCCCAGGTAGTAAATGTTCAAGAATTTAATGCTTTATGGGCGATATCACGACGATAATACATTCCCTCGAAACTAATTGATTCTACCGCAGGATAGACCTTTGCGATCGCATCTTCCAAGTCATTTCCCAAAGCAGTTATTCCCAAGACTCTACCGCCACTGGTAACTAATTGATTATCTTTTAAAGCCGTTCCTGCATGAAACACCACTGCCCCTTGAGCAGTAGCCGATTCGATTCCCGATATAACTTTTCCTTTTTCATAAGCATCAGGATAACCCCCAGAAGCAGCAACTACACATACAGCACTGCCAGATTTCCATTTAATTGGTGGTTGCTGTGCTAGTTTTTTTTCGGTACAAGCAGTGAGTAATTCATCCAGAGGAGTATCCAGTAGGGGTAAAACAACTTGGGTTTCGGGATCGCCAAAACGGCAGTTAAATTCTAAAACTTTCGGCTCTCCTGTGGGGCTAATCATCAAACCAGCATAAACCACACCTCGATAGTCAATTCCTTGCTCTTTTAAGACTGCGATAGTAGGCTCTAAAACTTCTACTTGAATTCGCTCCATTAATTCTGGAGTTACAATGGGTGCAGGGGCATAAGTTCCCATTCCCCCCGTATTTTTCCCTGTATCTCCTTCTCCGATACGCTTGTGATCTTGGGATGGGATCAGAGGGCGGATAGTTTCTCCGTCAGTTATGGCTAAAACTGAAGCTTCTTCCCCTTCTAAAAACTCTTCTATTACTAAACTAGTAAAACCCTGTGCGAATAAATCATCAACTCCTGCTTTCGCTTGTTCTATAGTCATTGCCACAATAACACCCTTTCCTGCTGCCAGACTATCGGCTTTAACCACAATAGGTGCGCCTTCTTGTTCGATATGAGCCTTTGCCAAATCCCCATTATTGAAAGTTACAGATTTTGCCGTGGGAATTCGAGCTTGAATCATTAATTCTTTTGCCCAAGACTTACTGGACTCTAGTTGCGCCCCTTCTTTATTGGGACCAAATACAGGGATATCGTGTTGTTGAAGATAGTCAGTAATACCAAGAGATAAAGGAATTTCAGGTCCTACTATAACTAGAGAAATATTGTATTCTGCAACAGATTGTGCAATTCCTGGGAAATCATCAACAGCAAGATCCAAATTAAAACAATTTGCCATAGTTGCTGTGCCACCGTTACCAGGAGTGCAATAAACAGCCTCCACATTCGGAGATTTCAACAATGTCCACGCAATTGTATGTTCTCTTCCTCCATTACCAACAACTAATACTTTCATGCTGTTTCAAACTTCTTCCTTTGCAACTAGGAATTATACCAGTAGAACAGTCTTTCTTAATTCATTATTAATTGTTAATTGTTATTCATTGTTAAAGTTATCCTGGGCTACAACAAATAGTTAATCTAGCAATTGGTGTTGTGATATTATCAAGACGTAATTTTTTCGGACTATTAGGAGCATCTGCCACCAGTGCAATGATGGCAAGTTCCTTAAAAAAACTTTATTCTCAGCCAGTGACAAGTGAATCACTCAGAGTCAATAAATTTGGCTCTCTCAAAAGTGACCCCAATGGAATTATCGACCTTCCAGAAGGATTCCAGTATCAGGTACTTTCTCAAGTGGGGGAAACTATGAGTGATGGCTTGTCTGTGCCCAATAATCATGATGGGATGGGTGCTTTTTCTGGGGAAAATGGTGCCACAATTTTAGTCAGAAACCACGAATTAGACCCTGTAACTACGACAAATAATTTACCTTCTGATTTGCCCCAATACGATCGCAATTCTCCAGGGGGAACTACCACCCTAATCATAGACCAAACCAGACATTTACAAAAACATTATCTCTCTTTAGCTGGTACCAATCGCAACTGTGGTGGTGGTGCTACTCCTTGGGGTAGTTGGATTAGTTGTGAAGAAGATGTAGCTACTCCTTATCCACCGCCAGGATACAGCTTAGAACAAGTTTTACCCTATTGGGGGAAAGTCTCGGTTAAACACGGCTACAATTTTGAAGTACCAGCTCAAGGGCTATTAGCAGACCCCAAACCCTTGACAGCAATGGGGCGTTTCCGTCATGAAGCGATCGCAGTTGACCCCCAAACAGGTTATATTTATCAAACAGAAGATCAAAATAATAGCTGTTTTTATCGCTTTCGTCCCTATCAAAGTGGGAAATTAGACCAGGGAGGAATACTAGAAGCAATGGTTATTAAAGATATGCCCAAAGTTGATACAGCTTTAGATTTTCCTCTTAATCAACCCCAAGTTGTCGAGTGGGTGCCACTAGAAGATGTTGACCCAGAACACGATACCCTACGATATGAAGCACAAACCAAAGGTGCAGCTATTTTTAAAAGGGGAGAAGGTATTTGTTATAGCAACGGTGAACTATATTTTACTTGTACCAGTGGTGGTAAAGCTAAAGTAGGTCAAATATTCCGCTACAACATAGCAAAAGCAACCATAGAATTATTTTTAGAATCTCCTGGAAGAGAAGTTTTAGACTATCCCGACAACTTAATTATGTCCCCTTTCGGCGATTTAATTGTTTGTGAAGATGGCAGAGGAGAACAATTTTTAGTTGGGATTACCCCAGAAGGCAAATATTATCAATTTGCCCGTAATGCTCTTAATAATAGTGAATTTGCTGGGGTTTGCTTTGCTCCCGATGGTAAAACCATGTTTGTTAATATATACCGACCAGGATTAACTTTAGCTATCTGGGGTAATTGGTAGTTTAATAATTGAAGCATATGACTAAGACTAAACAAATTTTCTACACTTCCCTGAGGGTTATCTCCAATACCCTTCAGTTCATTCTAGGTTTTGTTTTGGGAGTATCTCTAATTGGCGGTGTTGCCGTGGGAGCGGGCTACTATTATTTTACTAAAATGTCTTCTAGCGTCCCCAAAAAACCAGTGTATGAAGAAGAAACAGCGAATAAATCCGTAATAAATAAGAGCCAAACTGAAGACTCTGAAACTATTTTCGCAGATGTCCCCCTTTTTCCAGGAGAATCAGGTACAGCTCCAGAACCCGAAAAAATTCCTAACAATGCCTACTATGCTCGGGTTACCTGGCCTCAAGGATTAAGTGTACGAGCCGAACCAAGCTTAAACAGCACCAGAGTTGGGGGAGTCGGCTACAATGCCAAGATTCTGATCTTAGAACAATCTTCTGATAAAAAATGGCAACGTATACAAATTCCAGATAATAAAAAAGAGGGATGGGTTAAAGCTGGAAATGTAAAAAGAGTCCCTAATTAATTAAACTAAACTGTTAATTGGCGACAAATGTTAACTTAAGCTTTAATTTGGGCAATATAAGTAGGTAATGCCTGCCAAAAAAGTCACCCGGATGTTCAATCAGGAGCTTACAAAGCGTTTTGTCAAATTAGATGAGTTATTGGCTCTTCTAGAAAGTCTTGTAGAGGAAAATCAAGTTCTTACGAACAAATTACATCAATTGCAAGATCGAGAAGAGCGTTTTCGTCAAATTGCGGAGAATGTCAGAGAAGTATTTTTCATGATCTCGGCAGAAACAGACGAAATTTTGTATATTAGTCCTGCTTATGAAGAAGTTTGGGGACGTACTTGCGAAAGTTTGTATGAAAACCCTCAATCTTGGCTTTCAGCAATTCATCCAGAAGACTCATTTAAAGCGATCGCAACTTTAGAAACTCAATTTAGAACAGGAGACGAATTTCAAGAAGAATATCGTATAGTCAGACCCGATTCTTCAATTCGTTGGGTATCAGTTAAAGCTTTTCCCATCAGGGATGTAGAGGAAAAAGTTCATCGTTTTGTTGGTATCGCGGAAGATATAACTCAACGAAAACAGGCAGAACAGGCTCTCAGAGAAAGTGAAGAGCAGTTTAGGTTAACTTTTGAATTAGCCCCTATTGGTATGGCAATTACCACTCTAGATGGCAGATTTCAAAGGGTTAATCAAGCACTTTGCGACGCTCTCGACTATTCTCAGGAAGAACTTTTAAACCTTTGTTTCGCCGATATCAGCTATTTAGAAGATATAGAAGAACATCAATCTCTAGAAAAAAAATTAACTGCTGGTCAAGAATCAGCTTTTCAAATTGAAAAACGCCACATCGCCAAAAGTGGTCGTATTGTAGATACTTTACTCAAAGTTGTAATTGTTCGTAATGCCCAAGGTAAACCCTTACATTTCAACAATCAAATTGTTGATATTACCGAAAGAAAGCAAATGGAAAGACAACTACTCCATGATGCTTTACACGATTCTCTTACAGGATTACCCAATCGAGCCTTATTTACAGATCGTTTAGAACACGAAATAATTAGAGCCAAAAATCAATCAGACTATCTTTTCGCAGTACTATTTCTAGATTTAGACCGTTTCAAAATAGTTAATGACAGCGTAGGGCACCTAATAGGGGATAAATTACTGATCGAGATTGCTCGGCGATTAGAAACTTGTATCAATCCTACAGACACAGTTGCACGTCTTGGAGGTGACGAATTTACTATTCTTCTAGAAAACATTTCAGATGTTGATATCGCAACCAAAATTGCCGAAAAAATTTATCAAACCCTTAAACTTCCTTTTAACATAGAAGGCTACGAAATATTTACCACTGCTAGTATTGGTATTGCCCTATCTTCCCAAGGATATGAACAACCAGAGGCTATTTTGCGAGATGCAGACCTCACAATGTACACGGCGAAAGAGCAAGGAAAAGCGAGATATGAAGTTTTTGATCGTTCTATGCACATTCGCGCTATCCAACGTTTGGAATTAGAAACAGATTTAAGAAAGGCGATTGAAAGAGAAGAATTTTTAGTTTACTATCAGCCCATTGTATCCTTAATTAAAGGTACTCTAGTTGGATTTGAAGCTTTAGCTCGTTGGCAACATCCCACAAGAAACTTAGTTTCTCCTACTGAATTTATCCCTGTTACAGAAGAAACAGGAATAATAGTTCCTTTGGGTAAGTGGCTATTAAAAGAAGCTTGTCAACAGTTACGCTCTTGGCAAAGTAAATACCCTCAATATTCCTCCCTGAAGATGAGTGTAAATCTTTCTGGTAAACAATTAAAAGAACCATTCTTAATTAATACTATTGATGAAATCTTAGAAGAAACAGGCTTAGAAGGTCAATTTTTAAAACTAGAGATGACAGAAAGTCTTTTGATGAAGAATCTCGAAGCAGTCACCAATACTTTATTAGCCCTAAGAAAAAGAAAAATTCAATTGAGTATTGATGATTTTGGCACAGGATATTCCTCTCTTAGCTATTTACATCGTTTTCCGATCAACACTATTAAGATAGACCGCTCTTTTGTTCAAGAAATGCAATCAGAGCGCGATAATTCAATTGTGAAAACTATTGTCACCCTCGCCCATATGCTAAATATGGATGTGATTGCTGAAGGTATTGAAACTCCTTATCAAATGGATCAACTCAAAAGTTTAAAATGCGAACATGGACAAGGTTACTTTTTTGCTAAACCTTTGAGTAAAGAAGAAGCAGAAAAACTTATTACTAGCTCACCAATTTGGGAATAATTAGGTATTAGGTATTATTTAGTAAACTTTGAGAAGCGCGAAAAGCTATAATTATCTCTGGCTCTAGAAGCTAGTAGTCTATTCACTCATTATTGATTAGCATCGTCTTTGGAAATACCTCACATTCACCCAGACACCATTGAAGCAGTACAACAGGAAGTTGATATTGTAGATGTAATTTCCGAGTATGTTGTCTTGCGTAAGCGTGGTAAAGACTATTTGGGATTATGTCCCTTTCACAACGAAAAAAGTCCTAGTTTTAGCGTTTCTCAAGACAAACAAGTCTATTATTGCTTTGGTTGTGGTGTAGGGGGAAACACTTTTAAATTTGTGATGGAGATTGGTAAACAATCTTTTGCTGAGGTAGTATTAGATTTAGCTCGTAGGTATCAAATACCCGTAAAAACTTTAGAACCTGAGAAAAGACAAGAGATACAGCGACAGTTAACCTTAAGAGAGCAACTTTACGAAGTTTTAGCAGTTACAGCTAATTTTTATCAACACGCACTACAACAAAGTCAAGGAAAACACGCTTTAGAATATCTCCGTGCCGAAAGGAAGTTAGCCAATAAAACTATTTCTCAGTTTCAGTTGGGTTATGCACCTGGAGGATGGGAAACTCTATATCGTTATCTAGTAGAGCAGAAACGCTATCCTGTAAGTCTATTAGAGTCGTGCGGATTAATTAAACAGCGTAGTACTGGTAATGGCTATTATGACGTATTTCGCGATCGCGTTACAATTCCAATTTTAGATATTAGAGGCAGAGTTATTGGGTTTGGTAGTCGCACTCTCGGAGACGATAAACCAAAATATCTCAACTCTCCTGAAACTCCTCTATTTGATAAGAGTAGAACTTTATTTAATCTGGATAAGGCACATAAAACTATTGCTACAGAAGATCGTGCTATTGTAGTTGAAGGTTATTTTGACGCGATCGCACTTTATACCGCAGGAATAACTAATGGGGTTGCTGCTTTAGGTACAGCTTTAACTTCCCACCAAATCAAGCAATTGCTCCGTTATACTGCTTCTAAACAAATTATCCTCAATTTTGATGGAGATAATGCCGGGATCAAAGCCACAGAAAGAGCAATTTCTGAAGTCAAAGATTTAGTTTATTCTGGACAAGTACAATTACGGGTTTTAAATCTAGAATCAGGTAAAGATGCTGATGAATTTTTGCTTTCTAGGAGTGATGCTGTTGATATTTATCGCAAGTCTCTAGATAATGCTCCTTTATGGATTAATTGGCAGATAAATAATTTAATATCGGGTAAAAACCTGAAAGCTGCGGATGAGATGCAACAAGTAGCAACAGGAATGGTTCGCTTACTTAATCGTCTCCAAGATGCTAATCAGAGAAACTACTATCTAAATTACTGCGCCGAAATCCTATCTCAAGGAGATGCTAGACTGGTATCTCAAAATCTAGCTAGCCTTCAGTCACAGCTATCTCCATCATATAGAAAGAATTTTAAAATAAGAAAAACTAAAAAACAAGCCCACAATCCAAAATCCCAACGAACAGGAAATGGGTCGCGGTATCCTTTAGGACGAGCGTCTGGGGTTTCCCCAGACGACGTGTCCTCAACTTTCTTAAAAGAGGACGCGATGGGCGAACCAAGTGACCTTATGGTAGTCGCTCCGCGTTCGCCCATTTCAGGAGGGGCTGACTTGTCGGGGAACCCGATATGCGAAGCGGTATCCCGTGGGACAAGCTCGAACGCCCCGTCCGTCCGTGTTGCCACAAGTCCTGAAACACAACTCTTAACTGAAGCAGAATCTCTACTATTACTAATTTATATTCATTGTCCTAGATATCGAGAAAATATTTTAGAGAAACTAGAAGACAAAGATTTATGTTTTAGTTTGTCTCATCATCGTTTTTTGTGGCAACAAATTATAGAAATAGAAACAAAAAATCCTGAAAAAATCAAATTAGAGAAAGATTTTTTACTTACTTGTCTACATAACAATATTGTTAATTATCCAGAGTATGTTAATTTAATCATACCTTTCTTACATCTAGAAGAAAAAACTGAAGAAGATATATTTCGTGCTGCTGCAAGAATCGAAAATGCGATCGCATCTCTAGAATTAGTAAACTGTATTAAATATAAAATTTATTGTACAGAACAGTGGAAAAAACTCGATCCTATAACTGAAAAACAAGCAATGTCAGAGCTTTATCAAGAGATACAAATTAGCAAAAAACGTATTGAAGAATTAGAAAAAATGCGGATTGCCTATAGTCAAGATTTAATAGTTAATAGTTGATTTGATCAAACATCAAATGAATAAAAACAGTTTTATTTTAAATTAGTACAATACAAAATAAAACTATGATAATACTATATGTATAATCAGAAAATCTGAGATAAATTCTCAATTACCCACTATTTCGATTAAAATAGGGTGTCTGTAAAGTATGAATATTTAATGTTTGTTAGAAAAAAAATTGACTACTACCCTATAACTGTAATATTACTAATCTTCTCTGTTGATTTATTGATCTTTTTCTTTAGTCCTTTTTGGCTACTAACCTTATTTTGGGGATTGATTAGCATATATATTAAAGGCTTTACTTGCTCCTTAAATCATCATCATCAACACTATAAGTTTTTCTCAAAACAATGGGCAAATAGAGCAATCGAATTTATTATGAGCTTGCAGACTGGTGTGGTTGGGGAATTATGGGTATTACACCATACCTTGGGACATCATCAAAACTATCTCGATCAAAATAAAGATGAATCTGGTTGGAAGAAAAAGAATGGCGAGATCATGAATGTTTTTGAATACACCATCTATATTGGCACTACAGCTTACACCAGAGGATTCAAAGTCGGTAAAAAATATCCTCGCGAACAAAAACGCTTGATTCAAAATATTATAGTTACACTAATCGCGATCGCGTTACTAACTTGGATCCACTGGTACAATGCCCTGATAGTATTTATCCTGCCCATGTTGATTTTACTTTATGCCACGGCATTTGACACCTATAAACATCATGCAGGATTAGATACAGAAGATCCTTACCTTGCGACTTACAATATAATTGACCCAACTTATAACTGGTTTACTTGTAATTTGGGTTATCATACCGCCCATCACCTACAATGTGGGAAACATTGGTCAGAACTTCCAACATTACACGAACAAATAAAAGATAAAATTCCCCAAGAATTATATCGAGAAGCGGGTTTCCCTTTTCCCCAAATTACAAAAATAACCACAAGACTTTCTTGGTTATCTAAATCTTGGAAAATGAGTTGAATCTTGTAGGGTGAGCATTGCACGAAAGTATATCCGAAGGTGTACCCTTTAGGGATCCTTTAGGGCTTCCTTCGGTCGCCCACCCTACTATAAATATCATCTATATAAAAAATCTAGTAATGTTGCAACTAAAATCTGGTAATAACGGGGAAGTTAATTCATCTTGATTTATTAAAGTAGCAAATAATTTCAACTGTAAATTTTCTCTTCGATAAACTTCTACAGTTTTTAATTGCCAACTTACAATCCAATACTCTTGAACACCTTGACAAGAATATAATTTTAATTTCGCTTCTTTATCTCTTCTTTCATTAAGTTTACCTGGAGATAATACTTCAATTACTAACTCTGGCGCACCTGTTAAATGTCCCGAATCATCTAAAAGTGCTGTTAGTTTCTCCTTACTAATCCACACTACATCGGGTTCAACATTATCAGTATCAGAAAAAACAATACCAGGAGTACTTCTTGCTTCTCCGAAATTACTAGAACGTGACCAGATATTTAATTCTAAACATATATTATCAATAGTTCTTTGATGATTCCAGTGTGGCGATCTTGTCACAAACAATTCTCCGTTAATAATTTCGTAACGCTTTCCTTCATCTTGGGAGAGTAATTCTATATCTGAGGTTGTCCAAATTACTTTATCTGTTGTGGTTTGGCTTATCATACATTTCAACCTAATAAAGAATAGCAATTGTCCTTAATTCTTATTTTATAATAGTTTTAAAATTAAGACGCGATCTCATTATTTAACATTTGATCAAAAAGCAAGAGCAATTTTATCTGATATTTCTTTTTCCAATTTAACATTACCAATATTACGATCTACATGATTAAAAATTCCATCCGTGCCAACTTCTAAAACAAACCAATTACCATCATTATCTTGAATAAAATCAGCACAACCAAAAGAATCAAATAAATAAGTTGCTTTAAAAGTTTTTGTAGCAATATCAATTATTATACCGGGAATATTATGTAGTATTTCATAAACTGCACCTTGAGCATGAGCAACCCAAGATTGTTTTTTTACTGAATTGGGAAACTTACGAACATTCCAACCAAATAGTTGTTTTCCAGCACAGTAAATACGATATACCATCGGTTCATCTTTTTTTCCTTCATCCTTCAAAAACAATCCCTAAAATAAGCTGAAGATTCTAGAATTAAAGAGGATATCGGACTAGAATCGCATAAGCAATAGAATAAACAGATCGAGCCTTTGCCAAGAATATATGTGCAGTAACAAGTTACGATAAATCAAAGTAATTTTACTACTGCAATCACCTCTGTTACCAAACAGTGTATTATTCTGGCGAGGCAATTTTTAGTTTTTGTAGTCAATTAGGAGCAGCTATGACAGCAACTATTACCAGGGAGGCGGAAGCTAATCAACAAGAGCATCCTCCCAACACAATTGGTATCCCGAAAGAGATATTCGAGAATGAAGCCCGTGTCGCAGCAACTCCAGATACAGTTAAAAAGCTGCAAAAATTGGGATTTGATATTTTAATTCAGTCTGGTGCAGGAGAATCAGCTAATTTTCCTGATGAAGCTTACTCTAGCGTAGGATGTAAAATAATTCCTGATTCTCGAAGTCTTTGGGAACAAGCTAATATTATTCTCAAAGTGCGTGCGCCTCAAGGAGAAGAAATAGAAAATTTACCCGATGGTAAAACCATTATCAGCTTTATTTGGCCCGCACAAAATGAAGAATTATTAAATAAACTAGCTTCTCGTAACGCTACAGTTTTAGCGATGGATTCCATTCCTCGCATTAGTCGCGCCCAAAAAATGGATGCCCTATCTTCTATGGCAAATATTGCAGGGTATCGGGCTGTAATTGAAGCTGCTAATAATTTCGGGCGTTTCTTTACGGGGCAAATTACCGCAGCCGGAAAAGTACCTCCAGCCAAAGTAATGGTAATTGGAGCTGGTGTAGCAGGATTAGCTGCAATTGGTGCTGCTAGAAGCTTAGGTGCAATAGTAAGAGCTTTTGATACACGCCCTGTGGTAAAAGAACAAGTAGAAAGCCTTGGTGCAGAATTCCTCGAATTAGAATTTGAAGAAGATGGTACTGGTGCTGGTGGTTATGCCAAGGTAATGAGTAAGGAATTTATCGATGCAGAAATGGCACTCTTTAGGGAGCAAGCTAAAGAAATCGATATTATTATCACCACAGCCTTAATTCCAGGAAGACCCGCACCCAAGCTTATCTTAACTGACATGGTAGAATCCATGAAAGAAGGTTCTGTCATTGTGGATTTAGCAGCAGAACAAGGGGGTAACTGTGAAGTTACTAAACCCAATGAGATTTATAACTATAAGGGCGTTACTGTAATTGGTTTAACAGATTTACCTTCCCGCATGGCAGCCCAATCCAGTCAACTATATGGGACGAATCTTTGGCATTTACTCAAAGATATGGGTGGCGCAGAAGATTATAAAGTTGACTACGAAGATCAAGTAGTAAGAGGTGCGCTAGTCTTACATGAAGGTAAAATAACATGGCCTCCACCAAAAATTGAAAATCCTTCCCCCACTCCTCCACCTAAAAAAGCTGCTGCTGTTATTCCAGAAACTAAAGAAGCGAAAAAATCTAACAGTGGTTTAGCTTGGATACTGTTAGCAGTTGGTGCATTAGTTGGGATTGGTGTGGGGGCACCCGAATCATTCTTATCTCACTTCACAGTATTTATTCTGGCTTGTTTTGTCGGTTGGCAAGTTATTTGGAATGTAACCCCCGCCCTACATACTCCCTTAATGAGTGTCACCAATGCCATTAGCGGAATTATTATCTTAGGCGGAATGTTGCAAATATCGGGCGAGCTTACCTCCCCTACTGTTATTTTAGGCGCGATCGCGATTTTAGTAGGAACAATTAATATTTCTGGTGGTTTTTTAGTAACCCAACGGATGTTAAAGATGTTTCAGAAGTAGTCATTGGTCATTAGTCATTGGTTATTAGCTATCAACAAAAACAACAAATGACGAAGGACAAACGACAAAGGACAAACAACAAAGGACAAATAACAAATGACAAACAATCTCTTAACGGTTGCCTATATTGCAGCCAGTGCCTTGTTTATCCTCAGCCTGGGGGGATTATCTAACCAGGAAACCGCCCGTCGTGGTAATATGTTTGGTATTGCAGGAATGGCGATCGCGTTTATTGCTACTGCTTTAAGTACTCAAGTTACAGGATACACTACTTTGGTTGGCGCGATCGTCCCTGGAGCAATTATCGGCTCAATTCTTGCTGCGAGAGTGGCTATGACTTCCATGCCCGAATTAGTGGCAATTTTGCACAGTTTTGTCGGTTTAGCTGCGGTCTTAGTGGGTTTTGCTAACTATCTTCAACCCGAATCGAGTTTAGTGGGTGCAGAAGCTACTATCCATGAAATCGAAATCTACATCGGTATTTTTATCGGTGCTGTTACCTTTACTGGTTCGATTATTGCCTTTGGTAAACTCAGTGCGATGATTGGTAGCAAACCTCTTATGTTACCTGCGCGTCATTTACTCAATATTGCCATGCTAGTTGCCACTGTTTTCCTCGGTTGGCAATTCATGACGTTGGAAAATGGCTTACAACCCCTCTTAATCATGACAGGTATCGCTTGTGTGTTAGGGGTGCATTTAGTAATGGCGATCGGTGGTGCAGATATGCCTGTGGTAATATCTATGCTAAATAGCTATTCTGGTTGGGCTGCTGCTGCTGCTGGTTTCATGCTTTCCAACGACGTATTGATTATCACTGGCGCATTAGTGGGAAGTAGTGGCGCAATCCTCAGCTATATCATGTGTGCTGCGATGAATCGCTCTTTCATCAGTGTTATCCTTGGTGGTTTTGGTGAAGGTAGTAATAAGAAAACTGGTAGTGGTGAGAAAAAATCCTACGGCGAAGCTACTATTACTAACGTGGAAGAAACTGTAGAGTTACTGAACGATGCTAAGTCTGTGGTTATCGTACCTGGTTACGGTATGGCAGTTGCTCAAGCACAGCACGTTGTTTCTGACATTACTAAAATCTTACGTAAGCGTGGTAAAGAGGTAAGATTTGGTATTCATCCTGTAGCTGGTAGAATGCCTGGGCATATGAATGTGTTGTTAGCTGAAGCTAATGTACCCTATGACATCGTGTTGGAGATGGATGAAATCAATGATGATTTATCTGATACTGATGTAGTGTTAGTAGTGGGTGCAAACGATACTGTTAATCCTAGCGCATTAGATGACCCCGATAGCCCCATTGCAGGTATGCCAGTAATGGAAGTGTGGAATGCTCAAAATGTGGTAGTTATGAAGCGTAGTCTGGGTATTGGTTATGCAGGGGTGGATAATCCTCTGTTTTATAACGATAATACTCAAATGCTTTTGGGTGATGCAAAGACTAATGTTAGTGCGATTTTGGGTGAGTTATCGGCTAGTGAGAAGAAAGAGTTGGTAGCTGCTTAATCCATTGTTTAATCCTCCTTTTTTAAGGGGGATTTTTTTTCTTAAGATGCAAAGTTTTTTTTGAAGGGTTATTTGTTGGGGGTTTTTGATTTGAGTTAAGTTTCACGCAAAGACGCTAAGTCGTTTACCCAGCTTCGTGTTCTGGGCAAAGTAAGTTCGCTAAGGAGTTATTGATTGGTTTTTGGGGTTGGTGGAGAAGGAAGCAAAGGGATTTAATGGTGTTGGATATAGTTTTAAATGAAAAGGGAATTATTTGAATATGGGTGATTTTTGAGAAGTTTTTTATGTCTGCTGAGAGTCAGGATTATAAGTTGGAAGTTTTGGAGTATGCGGTTAATCAATCTATTGATAGGCTTTTGCCTGATAGTAGTCAAAGTGCTTTGAGTGTAATTCTTCATCAAAGTAATGAGGTTGTTTGGAAAGTTGCGACGGAAATTTATACTAAAAGTGGGCATCAATTAGATTTTGTTTTTATTAGAGATATTCTTAATGTAAGAGTTGAGCCTTTACGAAAAAGAATTGCTGAAGAGGAAAAGATTAGAGCAGAATTAGAGGCTCAAAGACTAGCCAAAATAGCTGAAACAGAACGCTTCAGAAAAGTACGAGAAGCAGAGGAAGCAAGGATAAAAGCAGAGCGAGAAAGAATTAAAAAAGAGAAAATAGAGAAAATAGAAGCTGAAAAATTGGCGAAGAAAGCTGAACAGGAAAGGATTAGAAGAGAAAAAGAAGCAGAAGAGGCAAAGTTTAGACAACAAAAAGAAGAAGCAAAACAAAAAAAATTACAGCAGATTATTGAAATATATCCAAATATAGATATAAATATCTTCTTAAGAATTGAAAAAATAATTATTGAAGTGCTAGAACTCGAAGAAGAAAAAATAACATTAAAATCTATTTTAAGTAAAGATTTAGGTGCAGATGATTTGGATGCAGTAGAATTAATTTCTAAATTAGAAGAAGAGTTTGATATAGAAATGCCAAATGAATATGAATTATTTGGTATTGGTTGGTCTTTTTCTAGTTCAGGTCATTATTCAACATTGAACCCTGTTAGTGTTAAAGAAATTGTAGATATAGTATATGAAAAAATACACAATAAATATTAATTAAGTATCACGCAAAGACGCTAAGACGCAAAGAAAGTTCGCGAAGGGATTATCTGTTGGTGTTTATGGTTGGAGTAGGAGAATAAAAGGCAGGATGAGAGAGAATGATGTGGCGCGGGAGATTGTGGACGCTGCTGAGAAATATCTATCTCTGGATTAAATACCATGAGAAATTTAGTTTAAGTGAGATCGTTGAATCACGAACATATAGATTCTAAAAAATCCTGTCTCTCAAAGGCTGAGATGACCTCATATCAAATTACTAAATGTTTGCTACAAATGAAAATCTGTAAGGGCTTTGCTTCGCACCCTTCGGGAACGCGAAAAGCCCTTACAAATAATGTGTTGCATATTTAAAGTGATTTGATATCACTTAGAGTAATCCTCGATAACGAATAAACAGTAAAATAACCGCCCAAGAGCCTAATGCAACTTTCAGAGCTACTAAGATGTTGAGCAAAGGAATTACTCCCCCACTCAGAAGGGTTCCTAATTCTCCTTGGGGTAGTTGCCAGCCTACTAGGGTCAACACTGCCACAAAAATAAAAACTAAAACAGAAATTTTTTCCCAAATGGCAGCACGAGATACTTTATATAATTCTTGCATTAACTCAGAGGAGGAAGTAATAGCAATTAGACCAATTGCCGTACCTCCAGCTACTCCAGCAGCAAAACCACCTCCAGGGCTGAGATGTCCCCTAATTGCTAATTCAATAGCAACGATAGCAGCAATAGTTGCTCCTAAACGAGCTAAGATGATTGAAGGTTCATCACTAAATTGATAGACTACTTTTGTCGGTTTTTCATCAGCTAGTAAAAAACCTACACCTAAAATAGCGATAGTAAATACTACTACTTCAAAAATCGTGTCATAAAGCCGATTGCGAAAGATAATTCCTGAAACGGCGTTAGGAACCCCTGTGTCTTTTAATATTACTTCTACAATGGAAAAATCTTCCCATTCTCCCATAGGGTTAGGCATAATTAACATCTTCGCAAGAAAGGCAATTCCTGCTATTAGATAAATCCATTTCATCAGTGCTTTTCCTCCTTATCAGATCCAGCTTTATATTCGACAATGCTGTTTGGTATATTTAGTTGAGGTTGTAAAATCTCAAAGAGACGATGAACTCTAACGGCAATGCGATCTTTCGGCACGAATGTACGATCAGTTAATACTTTGGAACCGTTAGAATAATTCTCCTGTCGGGTACAGATAGCGTGGACTTCTTCAGAAGCCAAGGCTTCTTCTAACATTTCGGAATTAGGATACTCTACTAATTCAAGGCGTAAATAATGTTTTTTGACTATTTTTCTGATATTATCGATTACTTCTGGTAGATAGGTCTTAGGTTCGATTTCAAAGTCTTTAAAAAGAGTTTCTCGAATAAAGCTAAAGTTTTCGTTTAGTTCCTCGCTTTCTTGTATTTTTCGTTGCTTGATTGCTAATGCCAACTCCAATTCTAATTTAGGCTCTGGTTCCAATTTCGGCTCAACTATTCCCAAACGCATCACAAAAGAAGAGCGCACCGCAATTACATAAAGGGCAACCCCAAGCATAGTACCAACTAAAGCTTCAGTTAAAGCAACATCCGCAGCTCCTAAGACGGCATAGATCATTACAGATACTGCTCCCAAGATGCCTCTAATGATTAGAGCATTGTAGGGATTAACTTGTAATACCGACATTAAAGCGGTAATTGGTAATAAAGCAACGATGATATAGACGTAGTTATCGGTCATCATTTTCTCCATCTATAGAACAATAGGCTAGAACATACCCTAAAACTGTATTCCAAATTGCTAAAGTAATAATTGCCAAAAGTAATAGTGACCATTCGTTGGGTATTTTGAGTAGTAATCCGACGACAATGGCAATGGAGCCTAGGGTATCCGCCACCGAAAGACTATGAAGTTTAAATACAACCGATCTATTTCCGATTAGAGGAAATGTTCCCCAAAACCAGAAAATAATTCCGACCACTATACAGCTATAACTTAAAATTCCTATCATGTTTGGTTCAATCCTTTGATTAAATGTGCTAACAGCATTAATCCCGCATTTCCTACACTTAAAATAATGACTGAAATAACCCCGATCATCCAATCATCACGCAAAACGGAAATAAACAGCATAATAATTGAAGTTTTTGTGGCAATACTGCCGAATGCTAACATTTGCTGCCATATATTATCATTACGACATGCTTCATACATTGGTATGAGTAAAGCCAAAATCATGGCGATTAAAATCGAATCCATATTTTCCTACTCCTAATTTTTCCCTGATTCTTTTCTCCAGGTAACATGATGTACTTTGTACGAGTTTTCTGGTTTATATTTAGTAACGTCCATTTGATATTTGGTAACAATCGTTTTGGGAGTAAAAGTGATTAAGAATATGTCTAGAAATACTAATCCTGGGCTTCTTCCAGGCTTAACTGTTTCTGTCACCATTTTTTCGTAGTTATGAGGTAGTAACATAATTTGTATTGCTTCCACATAAGCTTGAGGAATAGCTACGATAATTTCCCAAAACACTCGTAACCAATCTTTTAGAACTGTTGAAGATTTTTTGCCCCAAGGTAATGGTAATAATAACGCGATCGCGATACCAATTAGAATATTTGGTAAACTAAAATCGGTAGTAAGTAAAAACCAAATTGCGAGTCTGAGGGCTATATTGAAAAAGGTAATTGCGTCCATACGATCCAGAACAGTAAGATTAACATTAAACTCATGGCACCAATGAGATGATCGAATTTTTCAACCCCTCTAGGTAACTTAATTGCAGCCTTCTTAAAGATTAGAAGATATGCTATCCAGCCGAGGAAAATAGTCGCTAAAGGCTTGATAATATTTTTAACGGTGTAAGCCTCATAGTAAAAGACGTTGGCTGCAAATAACCCACCTAGTAAAATTACCATTGCCCACCAAAAACCAGAATTGACTTTACTTTTTGGTGATTGTTTGCCGTGGGGTAAGAAAATAAATTTAGCAAAGGAAATAGCTGTCCCCAGAGCTGCAATGTTCATGACAATAACTTGCCAGTCTAGTAAATTTTTGGTGGTTAATATCTTTGCTCCAAAACCAGATAGTAAGGGGAAGCCAGAGATGGAAAAACTAGCAATCAGTGCAGCAACCCAAATCTTATTATCAATACCCTTATAGTTTAATTCTTTAAAATTGCGACTGGGAAGACTTCCAGCAATCAAAAATAGAGCAGATTTAACTAACCCGTGGGTCAAACCATAGAAACCTCCTACTATGGGGGCAGCCAACACAAATCCTAATTGGGAAATAGTGTGAAATGCCAACATGCGTTTAGTGTCTTTTTCAAACACCGCATAACCCACTCCTAATAAAGCTGTACCAACACCAAATAATCTAACTATGGGGTCAACTTCTTCCACCATTAAAGCGCAACGCATCAAGGGAAATACCGCTGATTTGACAACCACCCCAGAAAGCATCGCGGATACAGGAGTTTGGGATTCAGAGTGAGTTAAGGGAAGCCACAATCCTGAAACAAAGATCCCGCCTTTGGCTAAGAGTCCTAAAAAGATGAGGGCAACTGCTTCTGGAGGAGCACCACGTAAACCAGCGAAATTGAAGGAATGGTGTGCTTGATAAACTATTACTGCCCCTACTAGGTACAATAGCATTGCCGTATTACTGACAAAGAGATATCGTAACGCCACCCAAATCGATCTATTGGTACGAGGGTAAGCAATCAACAGAAAAGCAGCAACACTAATTACTTCTAATGCGACATAGAGACTGATAAAATCGGAACAAATGAAGGTAGCATTAACACTGGCGTGCAGGATAGCTATCTGCATATAAAAGAAAGATTTCTTATCAGTCTGCCAGCAGTAGATAGTAACAGCAGCAGTTACTAAAGCATTGGTCAGAATGAAAAAAGCACTGAATTGATCAACAGTTAATGTGACACCGAAATTATCTAGTAACTGTATCTCCAACGGAGATGGCTGTAAAAAAACCAAGGCAGCATAGGCAAGAGAAGCTACGGCTACAGCTAGGCTCAATAATCGATCTAATTTGGGTAATAAATAGATCACAAATCCAACAAAAAACCCTAGTGCCATCCAGGCAACTGTAATATTAATCATGGCGTATTATTTTTTTCAATAGCACTACTTTCTAAAGTGGGATTATCTTTAGCTAACTTCATTGCAGCTACTAACATTAATGCCAAAATGGAAAACCCAATTACAATGGCTGTCAGGATAACTGCTTGGGGTACAGGATCAGCATAGGCAACGGTTTTGGAACTATCCACAATGGGCGTAAACCAGCCATTTCGGGATGCTACTAATACGTAGTAGGCAATTACTCCTGTACTCATGACGTCCATTGAAATAATTTTCATCATGAGATTTTTTTTGAATATAATTCCAAAAAATCCAAATAATATGGTTATAAATACACAGGCTTCTAGCACTAACATAATTGTAATTTCTAGTAATTAATTCATTACCTATTTTGAGATTTACTGTCGCATTTCACAAAAAAATTGTGATAGAATCAAACAATCAATAACCACTATTGTAATTATTAATTGTGACTTTTTAGGGACTTTTAGGGTTCAATTCATCATTGGTTAATTTGAGATTTACTAAAGGATTTTTCTCACCTAAGGAACAAGCCCCATCTCACAAAAAATTGTGATAAAATCAAACTACCAACAATCACTATTATAATTGTTAATTGTGACTTTCTAGGTACTTTTGGTGGGTAATTTGTCATTACTTAATCTGATATTTACTAAGGGGGTTTCCACCTACGGACTAAGTCCTATTTCACAAAAAATGTGATAAAATCAACAATCAATAATCACTATTATAATTATTAATTGTGAAATTTTAGGAACTTTTAGTGGTTAATTTATCAATACTTAATTTTGAGACCTTTTGCGAAAAGGAATGACTCTTTTAGAAGTAGAATTTGAAGTTAATCCAGATTTTTCAAGATAAATTAAAGCTGTTCTAAGAGCTTCAGTACGATTATTGAAAAAATTAGTTTTTGGTATTTTATTCATTATGTCTAACTTACTGAGAAGTTCTTCCGCTTGTCCATGAACGCCAGCCAGAAACACTTGGCGTTGTTTTTCTAAAGCTTCTGTAATTACCTTTTCTAAAGCCAAGGAAGAAGTTACATCTAATAGAGAAACTTCCGATAAATCTAAAACTAAAACCTGATAATTA
>JASJDF010000023.1 GCA_030065715.1 Xenococcaceae cyanobacterium MO_188.B19
CCTATCACATCGGTTTTAGCCAAAAAGACCTAGGAACGAATCCCCCAGAGATAGCATTATTATCAGGAGAACCAGAGCGATCGCGTCACATTGCTTACACTTATTTACAAAACGTAAAATTACTTTCAGAATACCGAGGATTACATAGTTATCTTGGCTACTCATCCAATGGGAAACCTCTCTTAATTGCAACTAGCGGGATGGGTGCGCCTTCTTTAAGCATTGTGGTGAATGAATTGATCCAAGTTGGTATCAAGAAAATTATTCGTATCGGCACTTGTGGCTCAATTCAACCCCAGGTTTTAGTGGGGAGTGTCGTAATCTCTCAGGGTGCTTTGTGTCGTCAAGGTACAGCTAATGATATCGCCCCTCCAGAATATCCTGCTGTTGCCGACCCTTTCTTAACTGTAGCCTTAGCCCAAGCTGCTCAAAAACTAGATATACCCTATCATGTGGGAATCACTGCATCAGTAGATAGTTTTTATGAAGGACAAGAACGAGTGCAATCTTCGGCTAATCCTAATCTACAATCATGGCTGATAGGTATTACTAAACAATATTTTTACCTTAATGTCCTAAATTATGAAATGGAAACAGGAACACTATTCAAAATGGGTAGTGTTTATGGGTTCACTGCTGCATCTATTTGTGGAGTAATTGCCCAACGTACTGAATCAGAAAATATTGTTGCCCAGGATAAAAATCTAGCTGTAGAAAGAGCAATCAAAATAGCTCTTGAGAGTATTTTGTAAAACCAATTAGTTTGCAACTACTATTGTTGACTAGGTATAATCACCCAAGATATAATTCTATGGTGGTGCATTACACTAGAAATAAGCTAGAATCGCTCTCTGTTTTCTTCATTCTGTTCGACATTATTGAAAATAATATTCCTTTAATGACAATCAATTTAGGAAGCTTTGGCAATCACTGATCACCTTTGCCCAATTACAGCTTAATCTCCCGGAATTATAGTTATGAGTCTAATTTTATCCTGTATCGGATTTGCTGCTGCTTGTATATTCGCTTATATCAGCACTCAACTCAACGATGATATGGAATCTCAAGTTACTAAAATGTCAGCTATTTTTGCTTTCATCTTGAGTTTCATATTTAGTCCTTTGTTGTTAAAGTTATTTATGGTTGGCTTATTGGTTTTGATCTGGTCATATATAGGCGATCGTTTAAGTCTATTGTTTTATCGCAGACTTAATAAATAACTTTTGTTGGATTTGAGTTATTAAGTATCCTAGGGACGATGAGTTATTTTAAACTCTATAGTTTTAATATACTCATAGATAGTAAATTAGGTCTAAAAAAAAACAATAAATATTTTTATCTTATCTTCCTGATGCTCTTTGTCTTGATTTAAACTATCAAATAGTACAATCATGTAATTATAAGGCGATGATTTGCCTTGATAAGATTCAAAAACTGCTAAGTAAAGAAGATTACTAAATTAAAAGCAAAATTAAGAATAAATCCCGATCAGCAATTTAGCGTTGAAAGTGAAACAATAGTAACATTCGACTTTTTAGTAACGGGAAATTCTTTTGAATACTAACTATGATTGGATAGTAATAGGTGGTGGTATCACAGGATCATCCCTAGCCTACGAATTAAGTTTAAAACAACTAAAAGTTTTACTATTAGAAAAAGACACTATCGCTGACAATGCTACAGTCTATAGTTATGGTGGACTAGCCTATTGGTCAGGAACAACAGAATTAACCCGCCGACTCAGTCAAGAAGGAATAGAATTGCATCGTCAACTATCCTCTGAATTAGACGGAGATACGGAATTTAGGGAATTAGATTTATTACTTACTTGCCCTCTGGATCATGATCTAAAAACCATAGCTAAAAACTATGCAGACTTTGCCATTCAACCAGATATTTTAGATGCTCAACAAGCTTGTGACCTTGAACCCTTACTCAATCCTAACAGTGTATCAGGAGCTTTAAGACTGCCTCATGGTCATATCAATCCTCAGAAAACTGCCATAGCTTATCAACAGGCTTTTTTACGCCAGGGAGGAAGGATTATTTATGAAAGAGCCGATGGTTTGTTGAGAAAGGGAGATAGCATTGTAGGAGTTGTTACAGACAAAAATACTTATTACTCTCCCAATACAGTAGTGTGTGCTGGTGGTTTAAGTCGTCGTCTTTTAACTAATGCTGGTATTACCAGTAATATTTTCTTTACCCATAGTCTCTTGATCAAAACTCCTCCCACAGATATTAAACTCAGCACTATAGTGATGCCAGCAATACAACAAAGGTTTACTTTAGAAGCTACGGCAAAAGATTTGCTCCAAGGGTCTAGTTGGGATGATTATCACAATGAATCCATCAAATCAATTCTGGATGCTGGTGCGGTGCAATTTCTTGATGGTAGTTTGTGTCTGGGACAAATTAGTGCTGTAGCAACCAATCCAGGACGAAAATTGGATAAAAGATTGGGGGAAAATTCAATTCGACAGAAAATATCCAGCATACTACCTATGTTGAGTAATGTACCAGGAACTTGTGCAAGTTGTCTAGTAGCCTTTACAAATCAAGGAATTGCTGTTGTAGGCAATGTAAAAGATATGGCGGGAATTTATCTTTTCAATGGCTTTACTAGTACTCTAGTTTTTGCTCCTCCCCTTGCCAAACATTTTGCTAACTGGGTAACAGGCAAAGATAGTCAAATTATACAAATGATTAATGTTAGTAGTTAGTTATGAAATAGTAAATCATGAATTATTGGTTAATGAAATCTGAACCCAATGTTTATAGTATTAAAGACTTAGCAGCAGAAAAACAAACAATTTGGGATGGAGTGAGGAATTATCAGGCACGTAATTTTTTACGACAAATGCAACCAGAAGACCTGGCTTTTTTCTATCATTCTAATACTAAACTACCAGGTATTGTAGGATTAATGAAAATTATCGAAAGTAATGTTATTGATCCAACTCAATTTGACAAAAATAGTAAATATTATGATCCAAAATCTACTAGAGAAGTACCGCGTTGGCAAACAGTAATAGTAGAATTTGTTGAAGAATATAAGGAACCTATTTATTTAAGTAATCTCAAAGAGCGATTTACTGGAGATGAATTACTATTAGTTCGTAAAGGTAATCGTTTATCAATAATGCCAGTAAAATTAGATATAGCCAAACAACTGTTAAATCATTAAATCTTTGGAATCAATTGTCAATTATAAACTAAAGATGAGATAATGCTATAGGAAAATTATCATTAGAGGCTTTACATGATCATCAGAAGATTGATCTTGGCTTTTTTAACCTTGGTTGCTGTTGTTAACATTTTTGATTCTCTGAATCGCAGCTTTTCTGCCCCCCAGATTCAAAGTAGATTAGAACTGTATCAGTCTAATTTAGTACTTAGAGTATCAGATATTCAGATTGAGGATAATGACCCAAGTTTCCAGCAGCTTATTGAGGGGGTAATCGGAGAAAACCCTTATAACACTACAACCAAACAATATCAAAAAGCTAGAAAAGAAGCGGAACTGGCTCGTGATAATTTTCAAAATAAAATTGAATCTCTTACTGTTGTCAGTAACAATAATTCCAATGTTGAGGTTATTTCTGAAAAAAATACCAGTCAACAATCTCTGGAAACCGAACAATTAACACAACAAGTAAGTGAAGTTGAAAGATTTATTGATGAGATTGATCTAAAGACAGGAATTTTGTTGGCTACAGACGATAAAACTGAAGAGAGTTTGAATATTTGGCAACAATTATTAAATCGTATTGATGATGATGAAGATGAATATTATCAAACAGGTTTAGTTTTAAGTAAACTTTGGCAAAATCAGCCTGAAATTACTGGTAATGTTCAATCTATTATTGAAGATAATTTAGATGGTTGGTTTCGCGATCGCGCCTTAACCAGAGTTTACAAAATTCAAAATGATTCTAGTAGTTTATCTTCTCTTAAAAATCAGCAGCAAGAAGCAGCAAATCAAGCACTTGTTAAATTAGCTTTTATTGCTGCTATCCCTGCTATAGGCGGATTTAGTGGGGTCATTTTGGTGATCTTTTTACTAGTTCAGTTATTGCTCAAGGGAGAAAATTCCATCTTAGCAACTAATAATGATAAATATTGGGAAACTCCTTGGGACTGGGAAATTACTTGGCAAGTTTTAATTGTGGGTTTTTTCTTTGTTGGTCAATTTGTTTTACCTTTAATTTTAGGGATTGTAGGATTGAATCCTAGTGATTCTAGTCTGACAATTAAGGCTTTATATGTTTTATTTACTTATATTTTAATGTCAGTAGGGGGCATTATTGTTTTATATTTATCCATCAAATCCTTTTTTCCTTTACCTGAATCTTGGTTTAAATTTAAGCTAAAAAGCAATTGGTTTGTTTGGGGAATTGGAGGGTATCTAGTCGCCATTCCTGCGGTATTAATAATCTCTTTAATTAATCAGCAAATATGGCATGGACAAGGAGGCAGTAACCCCTTACTTTACCTCGCTCTGCAAGCTCAAGATAAATTAGCCTTAAGCATATTTTTTATTACTGCTTCCATTGCAGCACCAGTGTTTGAAGAAATTATGTTTCGAGGTTTTTTATTACCTTCCCTAACCCGTTACCTTCCAGTTTCTACTTCTATTATCATTAGTGGTTTTTTATTCGCGATCGCGCATTTAAGCCTATCTGAAATATTACCTTTAGCAACATTAGGTATAATTTTAGGAATAGTTTATACGCGATCGCGCAATCTACTAGCCTCCATGCTATTACATAGTCTTTGGAATAGTGGCACACTAATTAGCTTATTTGTTTTAGGAAGTGGTAGTTAGACTAAGTTATAACTAAATCAGTAACCAAAGACTAACAATTAATTTTAGCAGTTAAAACCAAAAGAATTAACCATCAATATGCCCTAAAGGATTCCTTTGAGTCTTATCCGAAGGTGTCCTTTAGGACGATTAACCATCAATGATTAACGATGAACACAATTTAACTGGCTACAGAAGTAGCAGCGCTAGGACGTTTTCTTCTTCTAGTACTTCTGACTTTAGTTTTTTCAGGAATTTGTAGCAAGAATACTACTAAAGGACGACTTTGCAATTCTCTTCTGACTAGTCTTTGCAAACTTCCTTCAATTTCAATTTTTAATCCTGTCCAATCTACTTCTGGTTCTTGATTAACTTTACTAGTGAAGTTTTTCCAGCGATCGCTCAAAGTAGTTTCTAAAGTACGACAGATCAGCTGTTGCAACAGTGAAGGTTCTAGGGAAGTAACTACACCCCGTAAATGAGTCCCTGGAGTAGCAACTAATTTACCAGACCAATCTATAGCAGCAGCTACGGTAATTACTCCATCCTCTGCTAACTGTTGTCTTTCCTTCATTACATTATCGTGAACAATACCAGAGCGATCTACTAATTCAATGCCAGAAGGAACTTGTCCAGCTACAGTAATTTGATCTTGAGTAAGTTCAATAATATCTCCGTTGTCGATAACTATGGTATTTTCTTTGGGAATCCCCATGCTTTGAGCCATTTGAGCGTGCTTAACTAACATCCGATGCTCTCCGTGAAAGGGAATGAAGAATTTAGGTTTAGTTAATGCCAACATCAATTTATGGTCTTCCTGGGCTCCATGACCTGAAACGTGAATCCCGTGGTGTTTGCCATAGACTACGTTTGCTCCTTGCATCATCAGGCGATCTATGGTGTTGACTACTGCAATGGTATTCCCTGGAATGGGGTTGGCAGAAAAGACTATGGTATCCCCTCGTTTGACCCTAATTTGTCGGTGTTCTCCTTTGGAAATACGAGTCATAGCTGCTAGGGGTTCACCCTGAGAGCCTGTAGTTAAAATTAACGTCTTCTCATCAGGAAAAGTTCGTAAAGACTTGATCGATTCAAATACATCATCAGGACACTTAATATAGCCCAGGTTTCTGGCGTGAGCAATAACGTTCAGCATGGAACGCCCAACTACCATCACTTTCCGTTTGTGTTTTTGAGCCAGTTGCAAAATGATGTTAACTCTGTGTACAGAAGAGGCAAAGGTTGTGACCATGATCCGTCCTTCTGCTTGACCAAATATACGGTCTAAATTGGGATAAACCGAACTCTCAGAAGCCGTATGTCCTGGTACTTCTGCGTTAGTTGAATCACTGAGCAAGCACAGTACACCTTTTTCGCCGTATTCAGCTAGTTTTTGTAAGTCGTAGTATTCTCCATCTACAGGAGTGTGATCGATTTTGAAATCTCCTGTGTGAATAATTACTCCTAAAGGAGTATGAATTGCAACGGTAAAACTGTCAGCAATAGAGTGAGTGTTGCGAATAAACTGTACCTGAAAGTTTTTTCCCAATCTAACTGTCTCTCTGGGTACAACACTTTTTAAGGTAGTGCGATCACTCACTCCTGCTTCTTCTAATTTATCTTGTAATAGGGTCATTGCCAATCGGGGACCATAAATTACAGGAATATCAAATTGTTTGAGGTGATAAGCAATTCCTCCAATATGATCTTCATGACCATGAGTCACAATCATACCCTTGATTTTATGCTGATTTTCCCTAATGTAAGTCATGTCAGGTAAGACAATATTGATGCCGTGCATTTCATCGGTGGGAAAGGCTAAACCAGCATCTAATAAGATGATTTCATCCTTATACTCAAAGACACAGGTATTTTTACCAATTTCATGTAATCCACCAAGAGGAATAATCTTGATTGGAAGTTGATTAGAATTATTGCTCATTATGTTTCCTTTTTCAGTTGTTATTTTGTAAATCAAGCTTGTTTAAAATCTGTTATTAAAGCGATGATAAATTGGATAATTTATTGTTTTTTCGATAATTATCAAATTATTGGTTGCTGATATTTTTTTAATAACTAAACTTTTACTGTTTATCTTGTTGTAGATCAGTATAAGTATCTATGGGAAATAAATTACCTAGTTGCAATAGGCAATAATATAAATTAGTTGATAGTTTTTTACAGCACAACAATTAATAAACGAAGTAATTTATGCCTACCAAATTTTGCATACTCTAACTTAGGCAAATTATAGTTTGGGATAGGGGGGGATTTAAATTATATTTGTTTATATATTAGTGTTAATTATGATTCTATTACCTCCTTTAATGATTATTTTATGATCGATCTTCATATTCGCCTTTCTTCCAATTCTATTAATTTTTATCTATACTTTTGGTGTATTAAAAAATACGTTTATTACTTTATTTGTCATTATAACTAATTAAAATAATTATAACTTACTGAGGCTTTTATATGTTTAGTTTCAAATTAAATCTAAATCTTGAAGCACTGTTTTTAGCTGTTCTTTAAGTCCCAATTCTAACTCACAAAGAGGGGAACGCAAACCGCCAACCTCCCAACCTTGTAAATTAAGTGCAGCCTTAATAGGAATAGGATTAGTATCAGCAAATAAAACCTTAAATAGAGGAAACAGTTTTATTGTCAGTTCCACTGCAATTTGATTTTTTCCTTCAGCAAAGGCTTGAATCATTTCTTGCATCTGATTGCCTACTAGATGAGAAGCCACACTAACAACCCCTACACCCCCTACAGTTAATAAAGGTAGGGTTAGGAAATCATCTCCCGAATAAATTCCGAATTCTGGTGGTGTAAGACGGCGAATCTGACAGGCTTGTTCCAAATTTCCACTAGCTTCTTTAATCGCTACGATATTAGGGATTTGAGCTAATTTGGCAACTGTCTCAGCTTCTAAATTGCGACTGGTTCTACCAGGTATATTATACAACATCATTGGCAATTCTGGACAAGCCTTAGCGATCGCGCTAAAGTGGCGTTCTAATCCTGCTTGGGGCGGTTTGTTGTAGTAGGGGACTACTTGCAATGACCCATCCAATCCTAGTTTGGCAGCTTCTTGGGTTGCTGCGATCGCTTCAGTCGTAGAGTTTGACCCTGTTCCTGCAATAATCTTCGCTCTGTCTCCTACCGCTTTTTTGACAACCCGAAATAACTCGTATTCTTCCTCCCAACTCAAGCTTGGAGATTCTCCTGTTGTGCCACATATTAATAACCCATCATTACCATTATTTATCAGATGAATCGCCAGTTTTTCCGCGACAGCATAGTTGACGCTACCATCTTGGGAAAATGGCGTAACCATTGCTGCTATTACCCTACCGAACGGTGCATTATTCATTTCTACTTTAAGCTATTTTGGAAGGAACCGAAGACTTAAGCCAACTTTTTTCTAATAATAGTTCAGCAATTTGAATTGCATTCAAAGCTGCTCCTTTGCGAATTTGATCTCCGCACAACCACAATTCCAGACCACAAGGATGAGAAATATCTTGGCGAATACGACCAACTAGAACCTCATCTTTGCCTGTAGCATCTATTGGCATGGGAAAGTAGTTCTTATCCCAATCTTCAACTAACTTAACTCCTGGTGCAGCAGCAATTAAATCTCTAGCCTGTTTGATCGAAAAAGGTTGAGCAAATTCTAAATTGATTGTCTCTGAATGAGCTCTCAATACAGGAACTCTGACACAAGTTGCACTAACTTTCAACTCAGGAGCGTTAAATATTTTCCGAGTTTCATTAACCATTTTCATTTCTTCTTCGCAATATCCTGCGTCATTCAACGGAGAATTGTGAGGAAACAAATTAAAAGCCAAAGGATAAGGCAAAATTTCAGGCTGGGGATTTTTTCCCTGTAAAATTGCTTCAGCTTGTAGCTTGACTTCCTCCATTGCCCTAGCTCCTGCTCCCGAAGCCGATTGATAGGTTGCAACTATAATTCTTTTAATTGCCTGTAACTGATGTAAAGGATAAATAGCTACTCCCATAAGTATGGTAGTGCAGTTGGGATTAGCAATAATTCCCTGATGGTTAGCTGCTGCTTCAGGATTAATTTCTGGAACTACCAAAGGCACTTCAGGGTTCATGCGAAAAGCACTAGAATTATCGATCATCACTGCCCCTGCTGCCACTATTTGAGAAGCCCAAGCCTTAGAGGTAGAACCTCCCGCAGAAGCTAAAACTAAATCTATATCATCAAAAGAACTACTATCAGTAGCTTCCACTTTTAAAGTTTCACCGCCAAATTCTATCTCTTTCCCTGCGGATTTAGAAGATGCCAATAACTTAAGATGCTTGAGAGGAAAGTTACGGCTTGCCAACAATTCTAATATTTCTTTTCCTACAGCACCAGTTGCGCCTAAAACAGCGACTCGAAGTTTATCAGTCAATTATTACAACCTCCAACAAATATGCAAATAAAATTGTTTTTATTCCTTACTTTTTAATATATGAAATTACAAAAGTATTATATTACTTACTCAGATCTAACTCTAACTATCTTTACTTTGATATCACAGATTTTTCGTCAGCACATTAATCAATGTTCGTTAATCTTAACAGATGGTGTAACAATAGTTTGAAAAATTTTACCCATCATTCCTAGATTAATGATTCATCATTAAATTTGGTAAGATAACGTCTGAGTTAAAACAAGTAGTTTGAGATATAGATATCAATGAAAGTAACCCAGGAGAAACTTCCTGATAGTCAGATTGGCTTAGAAATAGAGATTCCAGGCGATACTTCTCGCAGCACTTATGACAAAGTGGTACAAAAATTATCCCGTTCCAGCAACATTCCAGGGTTTCGCAAGGGTAAAGTACCTCGTCAAATACTCATTCAAAGAATTGGCAGTGAACGGATTAAAGCAGCAGCTTTAGAAGAGTTGATTCAGACCAGTTTAGCAGCAGCAATTGAGCAAGAATCGATTGAGGCTTTAGGCAACTATGAATTAAGTTCTAAATTTGAAGATTTAATTCAACAATATCAACCAGGACAACCCTTAATCTTTAATGCGGTGGTGGATGTTCCTCCATCCGTAGAATTGGGAGACTATCACAACCTACAAGTAAAAGCAGAAGAGTCTGTTTATGACCCCAAACAAGTCGAAGACTTTTTAGATGAGCGTCGCGCCCAACAAGCGGATTTAGTTCCTGTAGAAGATAGGGCTGCGGAAATGGGAGATGTAGCGATTATTGATTTTGTAGGTAAACTTACCTCAGAAGGAGAAGAGGGAGAATTAATCGAAGGGGGAAGTGCCGAAAATTTCCAAGTAGAATTAGCCGAAGGACAATTAATTCCTGGCATGGTAGAAGGGATACCAGGAATGAATCCTGAAGAAACCAAAGAAGTTTCCGTTACTTTCCCAGAAGACTATCCCAAAGAAGACCTAGCAGGTAAGCCTGCGGTATTTTCTATTACTCTTAAAGAACTCAAGACTAAAGAATTACCAGATTTAGATGATGACTTTGCCGAAGAAGCAAGTAATGGAGAACATGAAACCCTAGAAGCTTTCAAAGAATCTTTAGAGAAACAGTTTCGGGAAAAAACTGAAAATGAAACTAAAGACAATATTAACTCTGCAATCATGCAAGTGCTTCTCGAACAGAGTAACTTAGATCTACCAGAAACTTTGATTCAAGATGAAATAACTCAAGTTCTTAGTAGAACCTTGATGCAAATGCAACAAATGGGATTAGATGTCAAACAGATTGTTAATTCAGACACTATTCCCATGATGCGGAAGAATGCTCGTCCTGAAGCAGTAGAGAATCTTAGTAAAACCTTAATATTAGCAGAAATAGCGAATAAAGAATCTCTCAATCCTGATGAAGAAGCTATTAAAGCCAAGATGACAGAAATCGAGCAGCAATTATCTGGTCGCGACATCGACTATGATAAGCTTCAGACAATGGTAAAAGAGGATTTAATTGCCGAAAATGCCTTTAACTGGTTGCGAGAAAAATCCCAAGTTGAATTAGTACCTCAAGGTTCATTATCTGAAGCAGAAGCTGAGGAATCTGAAAATGAAGAGGAAACTGGTGAGTCGGCATCTGAAGGAGAAGCTACTGAGAATAATCCTGAATAATTAATCCCTAAGCCTAAAATTTAAGACAAAGGAGGCAAGGAAGACAAGGAAGTGAACAGTGAACACTGATTATCATTGATCAAGTCTTTTCTGTCTCCCCTTTCAGGACAATTAGCGATATATTAATAAACTTCAACAATAAATTAATTTATTTCAACATATGTAATCAATACTTAATTTAAACCATTCATTTCGATGTAATTGGGCATACTAATCATTAGTTATTCGTCCACTGGGTCAAAAAAAAGTTAACCTAGTATTATCACTGCTGTTAATTAACAGCGACAGGCTAACTAATAAAAATTTATGTTACATTCGGTTTCCGCTTATCAAAATCTTACTAGTTATCACTATCCCACAGCTACTTCTCTTACCAACTCTTTGCCAATGGTTGTTGAACAATCAGGGATGGGTGAAAGGGCGTTTGATATTTATTCCCGATTACTAAGAGAAAGAATCATTTTTTTAGGGACTGCAATTGACGATAAAGTAGCAGACTCCGTAGTAGCACAGTTATTATACCTGGAAGCAGAAGATCCAGAAAAAGACATCCAAATCTATATTAATTCTCCTGGTGGTTCTGTATATGCTGGTATGGCTATTTATGACACAATGCAACAAATAGAACCAGATGTTGTAACCATTTGCTATGGTATAGCTGCCAGTATGGGGGCATTTTTGCTTTCTGGAGGCACGAAGGGTAAAAGAATGGCATTGCCTAGTACCCGTATCATGATTCATCAACCTCTAGGAGGAGCTCAAGGTCAGGCAGTTGATATTGAAATTCAAGCTAAAGAAATTCTTTATATTAAGAAAAAACTCAACGAATTAATATCGGAACATACAGGTCAACCATTTGATAAAGTAGCTAATGATACAGAAAGAGACTTTTATATGTCTGCAGAAGAAGCTACCACTTACGGTTTAATTGATCGCGTTATTACCAAAACTGAATCATCTCAATCCTTAACAACCGCAATATAAATCAAAGCTAAGAGGCACTTATGTCCAAATATGACTCCCATTTAAAATGCTCTTTTTGTGGCAAATCTCAAGAACAAGTAAGAAAATTAATCGCAGGTCCAGGGGTTTATATTTGTGATGAGTGTGTAGAACTATGTAACGAAATTTTAGACGAGGAGCTAATTGAAGACGGGAACGATTTAGCTTCTTCTTCTAATACTCCTTTGGGAGACAAGCCGAAAAAAAGACGTACTGCTTCCCAGGGGATTTCTTTCCGAGATTTACCCAAGCCGATAGAGATTAAAAAATATTTGGATGACCATGTTATAGGACAAGAGGAAGCCAAAAAAGTCCTCTCTGTAGCCGTCTACAACCATTACAAGAGGCTCAGTCTCAAAGATAGTGATTCGGAGCAAGATGATACTGTAGAGCTACAGAAGTCTAATGTTTTGTTAATGGGTCCTACAGGTTGTGGCAAAACACTACTAGCGCAAACTTTAGCCAAAATACTCGATGTACCTTTTGCGGTTGCCGATGCTACTACCCTTACTGAGGCTGGGTATGTGGGAGAGGATGTAGAAAATATTTTGTTGCGTCTATTGCAAGTAGCTGATTTGGATGTAGAAGAAGCTCAAAGAGGTATTATCTATATCGATGAAATAGACAAAATTGCTCGCAAGAGTGAAAATCCTTCCATTACTAGGGATGTTTCTGGGGAAGGAGTACAACAAGCACTGCTAAAAATGTTAGAAGGAACAGTAGCTAATGTTCCACCCCAAGGAGGCAGGAAGCACCCTTATCAAGATTGTATTCAAATTGATACCAGTAATATCCTCTTTATTTGTGGTGGGGCTTTTGTAGGATTAGATAAAGTTGTAGAAAGAAGAATCGGCAAAAAGTCGGGGGCGATGGGTTTTGAAATTGACCTTACTCCTTCTACAGACATTAATCAACCAAAAGAACAAAGAGCAGCAGACTTATTACAGCAGTTAGAACCAGACGATATGGTTAAATATGGCATGATCCCTGAATTTGTGGGTCGTATTCCTGTAATGGCTGCCTTAGAGCCTCTTGATGAAGATGCTTTAATGGAAATTTTGACCCAACCTCGCAATGCTCTGGTGAGACAATATCAGAAATTGTTGAAGATGGATAGTATTCAATTAGAATTTGAAGAACCAGCAATTAGAGCAATAGCTCAAGAAGCTTATCGACGTAAAACTGGGGCAAGAGCTTTAAGAGGCATTGTGGAAGAATTAATGCTGGAGGTAATGTATGAGTTACCATCTCGTAAAGATGTACAGAAATGTATTGTAACTAAAGAAATGGTCGAAAAGCGTTCCACAGCGGAGCTGTTAGTGCATCCTACATCTTTTAGAAAATCAGAATCCGCTTAGTATCAAAATGATGATCTACACTGAAACTTGATTCTTGAAGTTGTCTGACCACAATATTGAGCTGGGGCATTTTTTAGGTCAAATTGGCAAAAAAATGTGAAGCAGGTTTTGGTAGAGATAATCTTAATAATTGATTGCATCAATTCTCGTTAATCTGTTAGATAGAGAACTGAAGATTATTCTTTTAGTATATGTTTCAAAGTTGTCTTATCTGCACTGATCTTGCCGATGGTCTACATCGTTTAGTTGATTTTGTCCCTGATTTGGCTAGGGGGGGATTAAAGAGAATTATTTTCTTTAGTAGTGTTCCTTTGTGGGAAGAAGGAGAAGTTCCCCGAATAGACACGGAAAAGGTCGAAGAGGTAAAAAAACTCTTAGGGAAAGCATTATCCAATGTACCAGGAGGAATAGAGGTTGAAATAGAAGTTGCTTCAGGAAAGCCTTTGGATACGATCCCTCGGGTTCTGCAAACCCATGATGTAGATGTAATTTTAACTGGTACTCCGATTCGCAGCTTACTGGAAGAAAAGTTTTTTGGCAGTACCAGTGTTGGTTTATCTAAGTTAACAGAACGCCCGTTAACTATAATTCGCCCCCAGTTGCTTACCACTTATACTACGGAAGAACTAAGTTTGCGTTGTCAACATCTGTGGCGGTATTTATTAATTCCCTACAATGGAGGTAAATCTGGTCGCTATTTAATCGATCAGATTAAGCTATATATTGAAAAATACCCCCAAAGTGCGCCCCAACAATGTATGTTAATTTCAGTTGTGGATAGTGTAGGCAGACAAGCGATCTTAAAAGAGCATCGAATCAAAGAAGCAAAAGAACAATTAGAAACAGTAAAAACAGAGTTGAAAGCATTAGGAATTACTGTTAATACTGAAGTTAGAGAAGGCAATCCTTTACATGAAATTATGGATGCAGCTCTAGAATTTGACATTACCTCTATTGCGATCGCAGCTAGTAAACGAAATTCTCTGTTAGAGTTTACCGCCCCTAGTTTTGCTAATGATTTGATCCGTCGTAGTTGGTTTCCTGTAGTGTTCTTTTCGCCTAAAAGATAGTTTTGCCATCCTAATGTTACTTGATATGAGAAGATGATTTAAAGACTATTAATCAATGTAAAGATAATTATGGCAGAAATCCAATTTTCCAAAGGCGTTAAAGAAGAAGTTGTTCCAGATATTCGAGTAACTCGTTCTCGTAACGGAGATGGTGGCACAGCAACTTTTTATTTTGATGCACCCCAAGCTTTAGACGAAGATAGCAGTGTTGAAATCACAGGAATGTATCTAGTAGATAATGAAGGAGAAATTATTACCAGAGATGTTAAAGGAAAATTTATTAATGGAAAACCATCAGCAATTGAAGCTAAATTATTAATGAATTCTGCTGCTGAATGGGAACGTTTTATCCGTTTCATGAATAAATATGCAGAAGAAAATGGTTTAGGTTTGACCAAATCATAAATTACTTCTGCTAATTTATTTCCATTGTGGCTATTGGCTAATTGCTAATAGCTTTTGTCCACATAAAGAGCCATAAGAAACCTACAACAAACGCTGCTTAAACTTAGTCCTTAAGTCTACATTAGGAACTTGTTGAGCTAGAGTTTCAACAAAAGATTCTGGAGAATAGGAATTATTATAACTTAAAGTTTCTTCAACAATTAAACTAGCCATTGGACCAATAAAGTAGGCTAGTTCTTGATGACAAAGCTTGATGAATTCAGGTTCCAAAGTCTTAGACTTAGACTTGGGTTCTGGTTCTTCTGAGCTTAATTCCAGGGATTGAATTGGCGATAATTCATTGTGGGCAGGATTTACAATCATCGTATCTTCAAATTCACTGCCATTCTGCTGTGGCTTAAATTTGGTAGCTAGTTTGGAATTTTTTTTCTTGGAGGAGGAATGGGATTCACTCATACCTAAGATGATAGTATCTTCTTCTGAGTTTTTAGTATTTCTTTTTAGCTCTGTTTCGTTATTACGCAACACCTGCTTTCTTTGCTCTTTTTTTGCAGTTACTAATTGTTGCTGAGATTTGGATAAAGAAATTTTTGCTCGATTATTTTTCTGAATCAGGGTATCTAAATCGGGAAAATGTGTTGCTAAATCTTTTAAAGCTTCTTTAGCAGATTGATATCTTTTTAGGGGTCGGGCTTCTGTCATTTTTGAGATAAATTTAGCAAAATTATCTTTAACCCTGATGTATTTTTGCCATTCCCATTCTAAGGAATCTTGATTTAATAGGGCAGTGGGATCTTTTGCTGTGAGCAATACTAAAGCTGTAACACCTAAGGAATAAAGGTCGCTACTAGGAGAAGATTTTCCCATACTAATTTGCTCTATAGGAGCATAGCCAATTTTACCAACAAAAGACATCTTTCCTACATAGGAATTGTTAGGTCTACCAAATTTTCCTGATTCTTGAACAATATTGCCATTAGTAAGCTTTCCTACTCCAAAATCGATCAATACAGGTAATTGTTCTCCTTCTGGTTGCATAATATTGTCTGGAGAAATATCCCGATGAATGATACCCCGTTCGTGAAGATAATCCAGAATTGGTAGAATATCAATCAACCACTTAACCACTTCTAGTTCAGTAAAGGCTTGGTTTTTTCGTTGACGCTCTTGAAGTAATGCAGAGTAGGTCTTACCATTGACAAATTCTTGTACTAAAAATAAGCGTCCTTGAATTTCAAAACAAGCTAAAAATTTAGGGATTTGAGGATGGGTAACACAATGTAAAATTTCAGCTTCTCTTTTAAACAAATCGCAAGATTTTTCTAAATCATATTGTCCCGAACCCAAGGGCGCAAATTCTTTCAGTACACAAGGCTCGTTAAAGCGATGAACATCAAATGCCAAGTAAGTACGCCCTAAGCCTCCTTGTCCGAGAATTGTCTGAATTAGATAGCGATTGCCTATAATCGTGCCAGAAGATATTTCTTCTTTTGCCATATTGAAATTGAACATTGTTGTTAAATGTGTTAACTTCTCGATTTAAAATTGATTACTTTTCTTAATTAATTAAATAATATGTTTAACTATAAGTTAATACAAATTAGAACTTATTTATAGACTTTGAAGTTACAAAAAAATACTTTGACGAGGGCAAAGAAAAAACTTCGAGTTTACTCATTGTCTCTATCCTCATAAAAGCAGATTTTTAGCTAAAAGTAAGTATTCATGGATAATTAAAATATCTAAAATAGGTTATTTCTTTTATTTACTCTGTTTTACTTTCTCTATCTGCTACTTTTAATCATCAAATGTCACAAATTGCTCCTTTGTAATCTCTTTATTGTTATTACTCCTGCTACTCTCACTTAATTGACTTGTCTGTCATAATACAAGCAATTTGACTATCTAGAATATTTAATAAAGTTAAGAAACAATGACTAATAGTTTCGCTCAACAAACTGTTGTCAATATAAAATCCCTTATTGAATTAAATAATCAGGGACAGATCAAAAAATTTGAATTGACTGGAAATATCCACCGATTAGGCAGACTTTCTCAATGGTCGGATTTACTAGTACCTCAAGAGTGGAACATCATATCTCGAAAACAAGCGGTAATTCAAAAAGAAGGGGAAGATTATCGAATTTATGACGGAGATCGTCGTCATCCCAGTGGTAATGGAATGTTTATTGACCATAAAAGAATTAATCTGTCTGAAGGATATTTGTTGAAAAACGGAGTACAACTATATATCGGACAAGACCCTCGATATCAAATTATTCTGACTTACACTAACTTAAAGAATTGTAATGAGATCGCAGTACCTACTAGGCGCAGGTTAAACTTAACTGGTTTAGAGGAACGGGTGGAATTAGGTCGCTCCCCTAAACCAAATTACTACTATTCTATAGTCTTAGATGCTCCCACAGTGTCACGATTACACGCTACAATTTATCTTGATGAGAAAGGGGTTCATGTACTGGAAGACCATAGTAGCAATGGTACTTTTGTTAATGGCATTAGAGTAGAGCGTAAAATTCCCCTTAAAAAAGAAGATACGATTCAGATTGGTCCCTATACCCTAATTTATACAGGAAAGACCTTAGAGTTAAATAATGCGACTAATAATATTCGTCTTGATGCTCATAAATTATGTCGTCGAGTAAAAGATAAAAAACGACAAGACAAAGTAATTCTTAATAATATATCCTTAGCCATTGAACCAGGACAGCTAGTAGCTTTGGTTGGGGGGAGTGGTGCAGGAAAAACGACTTTAATGAAATCCCTATTGGGAATTGCTCCCCTCTCTTCAGGAGAAGTCTTTGTCAATGGGGACAATCTAGCACAAAATTGGGCTATTTATCGCTCCCAAATTGGCTATGTCCCTCAAGACGATATCATTCATTACAATTTAACTGTGGAGGAGGTTTTGACTTATGCTTGTCGCTTGCGCCTTCCTCCTGATACCAATATCCAGAAGGTTGTCACTGATACGATACAACAAATTCAGCTATCCCATGTTGCTCACACTGTAGTGAGTAAACTCAGTGGTGGACAACGGAAAAGGGTGAGCATTGGAGTGGAGTTATTGGCAGATCCCAAACTATTTTTCTTAGATGAGCCTACTTCGGGACTCGATCCAGGCTTGGACAAGGAAATGATGAAGTTATTGCAAGAGCAGGCTAGCAGAGGGCGCACAATTATTTTAGTTACCCATGCTACGGGTAATATTGAAATGTGTGATCGCATTGTTTTTCTGGGTTTAGGGGGAAATCTTTGTTATTTTGGCTCACCCCAAGAGGCTCTAAGTTTTTTTGAAATGCCAGAATTAGATTTTAAATATTTTGCGGATATTTATATCAAATTAAATCAAGGTTCTAAGGTAGTAGAGGAATGGTCGCAAAAATACTTAAATTCTCCTCAATATTCTGCTTATATTAACAACACTCTTAGCCCAGGAAAACAAAAGCAACAAACTACAGATAGTACAATTAAAACCGGTATTTCTCCAGTTAAACAATTATGGTTGTTATCTCAGCGTTATTGGAAACTAGTAAGACGGGATCATATTAGTTTGATCTTAGCCCTATTTTCAGGGTCAATTACGATTTTTCTGACCCGTTTATCTTTAGCAAAAGACCAACCTCTAAGTATTGTTAATCAACCTCTTCCTATGCAAGCTGCCTTAGCAGTGAGGTTACTATTTATTTTTAGTTGTATTGGTATTTGGATTGGACTTTCTACTTCGATTCAAGAAATTGTTAAAGAATCTGGGATCTATTGTCGAGAAAGACTCTTAAACTTAGGCTTGATTCCCTATGTTGGCTCAAAATTGATGGTTCGTAGTGGAATCGCAGTTGTACAGACTATTTTAATGACATAACGGTAACATTGTTTGAACCGCCTGACTCCAATTTAATTAATTGGTACCTAGGATTTGCTATTACGACAAGTTTAACTTTAATAGCTAGTACTAGCTTAAGTTTAATGCTTTCTGCCAGTGTTAAAGATATTAGTAAGGGCAATAGTTTGTTACCTTTACTAATGATTCCTCAGATTATTTTATCAGGGGTTCTATTTGTTTTTGAGCCCGGGAGTTGGGGTAGTAAACTTTCTTGGTTAACCTTGAGTCGTTGGTCTGTAGGAGCCTATGGAGCTTTGGCTAATGTTAATTTGATTGGCGAATCATCTTCTATATTTAAACCTAGTGAAGTATATGCTTCTAACTGGCATAATTTATCACTAAATTGGTTAATGTTATTGCTTCATACTATGGCTTATTTAACTATTACTCTAATTATTCAAAAGAAAAAAGATATTTTAGTGTTATCTAATAAATCAGGGTAACCACATCTTATTTTAATTACCAAAATATTGGTTATATGTATTTAAAATTTTTAAAATCTTAATATTTCTCTATCGTAATTATTAGGTAAAGGATCTGTTTCCCATACTAATCCTTCTCCTGATTCTAATGCTATTTCTAATTGTAATTTTTCTACTGCTGTTGTAGCAATATTTTCATTATTTTCAAATTCTGCTAATTCTTCTGTTAGTAATTTTAACTTAAAGCCTTCAGGAATTAATCCCCCAATTTCTAAACTTTGTAATTCAAAACGCCAAATATTAGCTTCTATATTTTCTGGAATAATTTTTAATTCATATACTTTATTGGAAATATTTATTTGACGAGATACATAGGTTTCTGGTGCTAGTTTCTGATTATTTTTTGCTGAACCTGATTGTAGTTGAAAATTTTGCCAACCCAATCTTTTTGTCAATTCATCAATACCAGTTTCTAACCATTCCTTAACTGATGGCGAAGGGGATAACCCTTCTCGCATTCGATAGAGGCTTTGTCGCCAACCACCATGTTCTAATAATGTACCCCAAGTAGCAAAAGGAACACTCCGACGAGGAAATACAACGTTATTATTTCCTAAGCGTTGAATTAAATTATGAGCTTGAGTTGAAGATAAGCTAGGAAGAGGAGTAACTTTAGTTTTAGTATTTGTTTCGGGGAAAAACTCTTCTGATAGGAATAAAATATTTAAGTTTTCTTGTAAATCTATTGCTGCTATGGAATAACTCCTATCACGGTTAATATAAGTTCCTGTATCTTTTAACTGGTGATGAGTCGTATATCCCCACACTCTTAACCACTCTTCTTCTGTATCAATTTGAACTGCTAAATAATAATCTGCTACCCAACTAGGAATATCGATCCATTCTTGAGGCACTTTTAATTCTTCGATATCAAAATTTTCTTCGGGAATTAGAACTAAACGTTTATTATTAATCTCTATTGCTGTACCATTCACTAATGACCAAATACTAGGCAAAGTCACTGTGCTAGGAAAAACTTGCGGTTGATTAAAATACTTACTTGCTGTCTCTGTTTGTAGCCAAAGTAAAAATACTGTCAAACACAAGTGATTTAGATATACCTGTCGGCGATTAAAAGAATTAGTTAAATCTTGAGCATAATTCCAACTTAGCCGAAGTTGTGCTTTTGTTATTTCTAACCATAAGTGATCACTATTGGTGATTGTCATGACCATATTTATTCCCCGTCATCATTACACACAGATCCTAAAATAACTAATTATCTCAAATTAATTAGGTCAATTGGCGTAGTATTTTTGCAACCATTCTTTGAGTAAAATATCTACATTACCTACTATGTTATCGGATTTTAAATTATGCGTTTTTTTATTATTTGCCCAGTTGACTAAAACTTTAACTATTTGTTCACAAGTTTTGTTCATTTTACGACTAATTGTATATTGCTTTTTTATCTCTCCCAATAATTTTTCAGCAATTTCAGCTTGAGTTAATCCTACACCATAATATAGTTGAAAATATTTTTTTTGCTCCGATGTAAGCTTTTTAGCCAAAAATTCTTCTAAAATACAGTTTATTTCTTGTCGTAATTTATTAAAGTTTAATTCTTCTTGTTCCCTAATTAAGTTTTCTAATAAAGATTCAGTTTCCGAGCTGGGGATAATATCTTGGATTTCTCCCACACCTTCTTGACTCAAAGGATTATTTAACGAGATCATAACTGGAGCATAATAATTACGAATTGCTTGAGCAATTTCTTTGAGTCTTACTTCAATATCATTTAAGTTGAGTTTCGTTCCCGAATTAGATAATTGACCTAATCTTTCTTGGTTATAAGTTTGAGTAATAGTTTGGAAAGTTTCAAGCTCTGGGCAAGACAATTGCTTATTAGCTTTAGGAGTTTCAGGATGATATAGTTTTTTAAAACAATCTCTTAATAATAAATAGGATTCAATATCTTGCTCAGATAAACCACGATTTTGTAAAGCCTTTTTCAATAATTTGTCAGTAGTATGACGTAATAAACTCCAATCACTATGACTTGCTGCTTTATTTCTTTGGCGTAATTCTTCATTAATACTATTTTTAAATATAGGTAGAGCAAAAGCTGCTAAGTC
>JASJDF010000024.1 GCA_030065715.1 Xenococcaceae cyanobacterium MO_188.B19
AATATTATTAATTTGTAGATGTTTTTTTAAGTAGGTTAAATTTTTGGGTAAAGGTTCAAAACTAAAAACTTTTCCTGTATTTCCTACCAAAACCGATCCTAATAAAGTATAGAATCCTACATGACTACCTAAATCATAAATAACACTTCCTGGTTTAACAGTTTGGGCAAAAAGTACTTGTTTATCATATTCATAACTACCCAACCAACAGCCATGCTGACTTGAACCAACAATCCATTTTTTACCCTTAAGTTTTCCCTGTAAAATTGGCATTTGTAATTTATTAGGAATAAATTTAAGAGGAAGCCTTAATAATTTACCAAGAGAGCTTTGATTAGGTATTCCTGAAAAATTAATTGAAGTAGTCATAATTTCTCCATTAGATTTTTTAAAAACTTATTTACTTTGGGTTCTAATTTTTATTAGTTACCTTATTGCTTCAAAATATAATGAATAGGGACGATGTTGTTCTCTATCTATACACTCTTTGGGAAAATTTCCTTGTTTCCATTCCCGACGCTTGATATTAGTAAACCCAGCATTACTTAGTTCGAGTTCTAATGTCTCTGCATCATAGCCACCATAATGTTCCCAGCCTTGAACAAAAACATGATTTAGTGCTTGCATTTTAGTTTTAAAAGTTTTTTCTGGAACATCTCCACCACAGCCAATATAGTTAAAATTTTCCCACCCAGATTCTAAATAGGCTTTGATATATAATTCCGCATCAGGAACAATAATTCTTAAGACTCCTCCAGATTGTAAGCAACGATAACAATTTTGCAAGAAATCAGGACGCTCATCTGTAGGCTCTAAATGTTCTAAAAAATGTTCTACGTGAATTCCCGAACAAGAATTATCTGCTAGAGGTAGATTTTTTCTCGCGTCTGTTCTTAAAGTGACGTTAGGATGACTATATAGATCAAGATTAATCCAGTCAGGTTTACCAAAAGATCCACACCCTACATTAACTAAAAGATTCTGTTGCTGTTTGAGATAATTAATCTTGGCTCTATAACCAGGATGTAATTGGTGTAAATTGCGAATATACCAACAATTTAACTCTAATCGAAAATGATTAAAGACATGGCGATTGATAGGTAGTCTAGGAATTAGCCAAGAACCGAATTTTTGTTTAAATGTTTTATTAGAAGTAGGTGTTACCTGAGAAAGTCCAGAATAATTGATTTGAGATGTCATTTCAAAGATGCCTCTACAAGGTTTAAAAAATGTTTTTTTTCTACATCCCAGTTATAAACTTCTTGTCCGAGTTTCCAAGCACGAGCGCGAGCAAAAGTTAGTTTATCGGGTTGAGATAAAAAGTTATCTAATGTCTGAGCAATATGTTCTATACGATTAATATCGATTAAGACAGCAGCTTCTCCTAGTTGTTTGGCAAAGTCTTCCTGAGCAGGAGTGCAACTCATCAAGATGGGAATTCCTGCTAATAAATAAGTAAAGATTTTATTCCCTAAACAAATACTATTGTTAATATCTCTGCCTGGTTCTGTTGATAACCCTAAATCATGTTCTGCTGCTAGTTTAATCATTTCCCCAGGAGGTGCAGAGGGTAGAAAAGAAACTTGTTCTAATACACCTAATGCTTGTGCTAAATTTTGTAACTGCTCTTGATAGCCACTAGCAGGAATACCTCGTAAACAAAGTTGTACTTTAGTTTTCATCTTTGCCATTGCTTGTATAATGGCTTCAATTCCTCTTCCTGCACCTATGGTCTGGGAAAACCAATATAAAGATGGTTCGGAGTTGGCTATATTTACCTGATACTGGGGAGATTCAGCTAGAGGAAAGACATTAAGAATTGAGTGCATCTTAATTCCATACCGTTTATAGTATTCCTCGGCAATTTTGGGAGAAGCTGCGGTAAGATGACTACAATGAGGTAGTAATGTCCTTTCAAGATAGTCGCGTATTCTAATTTCAGTCTGGTTTTCGGGAATATCTGCTAATTCTCCGATGTGAAAGTCTTCCGCATCAAAACCCAACTTGGCATGGTGTTTCTTAGCTGCCCAGGCAGCAGCAGGTAAAGCTGCTAAACAATGAGCAATGTAAAGATCGGCAGCTTCAGCAGCAGCAACTTGACCTAATCTTTTACTAAGAGGATAATGTCCCCAGATAGCCCAAGATAAATTAGGAATCCAACCAATAGAAGCAATAATTTGAGCTAATTTTTGTTTAATTTTCCCCAGAATGTAGGTAAATTTTGTACCTAGCCCCACAGTCACCCATGACCAAGATGACCTAGAAAAGATAGTCTGATCTAGTAATCGAACCTCTGCCATATAGTCTCCTGCTACTACTCGTACTTGATAGCCAGCATCATAAAGAGCATCAGCCTCTTTTACTAAGCGGGGATTAGAAGCTACATGACCAGGACTAACCAAGCAAATTTTAGCCTTCATAAGCTATAGCCAGCTACTTGTAAACCATCTCGTAAATTTTCGACCAAAGCATGACGATAATCAGACCATTGCCAATTAGCTGCCGTTTCTAGAGCAACCCCACGCATAGCTTTTAATTGCTGACGATTATTCATGCACCATTCCAAAGCTTCTGCTAGAGCTTCAGCATCTCCCGCAGGAATAATCAAACCATTTTCCCCATGACAGATTAAATCTGCTGCACCAGCACGATCTGTAGTAATTACTGGCAAGCCTTGGGCGAAAGCTTCTGTCACCACCATACCAAAGCCATCGCAGAGAGTAGGAAAAACTAGGATATCTGCTTGGTGATATTGACGATATAATTCCGAACGGGGAATAGTACCAGAAAACTTAATAGAATCGGGAATATCTTTAAGTAGTGATGAGGGCAATCCCATAGCACCAAATACTTTAAGTTCCGCTTGAGATTTAGCATTCAGTTGATTCCAAGCAGATATTAAATAGTGAGCCCCTTTGCGAATACTAAATGTACCAGCCCATAAAAATTTTACTGGTTCATTACCATTAGTTTCCTTTTCTTTCTCTTTAGAACATACTGGCGGTGCCCCCAAAGGTACTACTCTCACCTTATCCACATCTAATCCTGCATCTGCATAAGACTTTTTGGTAAATTCTGAATTGGCAATTACTACATCTGCTAAATTCCATTCTGCCACACGTCTTTGAGTTCTAATTTGTTGGCGTTTTCTCGTATATTTCCGATAAGGAGTATTTAACTCTGAATAGTTAGCGATTTCTTGATGAATAATATTTTCCGAAAAATCGTGTTCTGGAGCAGGAACATCATATATTCTAGCGATTCCTTGTTGTTTGGCACTCCTGAAAGTATCTAGACAACCATACTCATAACCATAGACAACATTACTATCAGTGAGATTTTCATCAGCAACCCAGCGATCAAAATCTTTTATTGCCCAGTGAAATACAGCATCCGTGATAATCTTTTGCTTATCTATTCGAGATACTAATAAACGGGTTAACTCTTGCCATGGATGATCCCTAACTAAAGATAGAGGAATATCTCCAACTTCTCTACGAGATAATTGTTTTGAAAGGTCATATTGTACGGTTTTGGCTAAGTTACACAAAACCTTTTGCCACATTGCTTCTGAGCGTTTAGTAAAAGTAGTAGCAAAACGAGTTAACATTCCCTCATCATATAGAGCTTTTGCTACTTGTTGTACAAAAGGAGTAGGGGCTAAATGAGCTACAGTCGCATGAGTTGAAGATATTGTCTCAGACATTGATATTCTCTAGGTATATCTATTCCTCAGTTTAAAGACAGTGCTAGTTTATCAAGGGGAAATACGGATCGCCTCGTTGTAAATACGGAAAACTAGAATTACGAACAATTTAAGATTTTGGGGGGAATCACTACCTTCGTTAGTTACTCCTTCAAACAATGCTTCGTATTCAGCTAAAGTTTTAACACCCCAATGAGGTTGTTGTTCGCCAATAAAAGAAAAAAAATGAGGTTCTTTGTGAGGGGAAAAATAAATTTCTGGATGTTGATTCAAATAATGATAAAGAGATGTTGTTCCCGCTTTAGGAGTTCCAATAATTAGAAAATTTGGTAATACCATTTGAATATTGTAAAAAAAGAATTTAAGTTATTGATAATTAGTAATTTTTGATTCGACTAAGAAAGGTAAAACCGCTCTGTTTTTCGAGCGATTAAATACCTAATTTTTTCTTGCAACTTAGCTAATTTCCAACCTACAGCAGCTTTTTGATACCCATACTGATAAAATACTCTTTGAATTTTTTTTGCTTTTTGCCAACCGACGATTTTAGTTAATAATTGAAAGATATTTCCGCCACTAGGTTGAAGATTTGAGCCACCAAATTTTTTTACTTTTGCTTCTGCTTGTTTACTTAACTCTGCAACATCAGGATAAGCTTCATAAATAAAGCGTTGAAAAACTATAGCGCAAACTTGACGAGTACGAGGACTATTTTCTATTGCTAAAAGATTAGTTGTTCCTAAACTGAAAGATAAAAATTGTGACTGTCTAGCTTTAGCTGATGTAATACCACTCAAACTACCAGTATTACCCGATCTATAATAACTTTTTGCACCCTGGCAGAACTTAACTCTATCACTAGATAAAACCACACGAGTAAAATATTCGCCATCATCATTAACAGATAAATCCTCATTCCATAAACCAGCTTTGTCTGATATTCTACGAGGTACTAACCAAGCTACAGGGTGCATCATCCAAGGCTTTGACCAAGCACAGACTAACCAGTCCACAGCAGACATATCTTGCCATAAAGGTTGAGAAATAAATAAGGCTTCTTCAGGATAACGATAAAATCTTGCCCATTCTCCTGAAGCAACTAGATTACAATCACCATTGTTTTCTAAAAGTCCTACTTGAAGTTCAATCTTATCTGGTGCTAACAAATCATCTGCATCTAAATATTGAATAAAATCGCCTTGTGCTTCTTTTAATGCTATATTTCTTGCTGTACTTGCTCCTTTATTCTCTTGACTGATAACTTTAACTATAGAAGATTCAAAACTTTTAGCTATTGCTAAACTATTATCTGTTGAACCATCATCAACTATAATAATTTCGATATTTTTCCAGGTTTGAGCTAATGCCGATTCTATAGTTTCAGCCAGCCACTGCTCTGAGTTGTAGCAAGGAATAAGAATAGACACTAATGGTGAGGATTGCATGATCTTGAATTTTAGTGTTTCAACAAAGAATGAATAGACTTTAACCAATACGCCATGGTATGAGCTTTCTTAAATTACGTCCGAGTTTACCAAAACGCAACTTTAGAGCATTACGGTAGCCAATAGTATAAGCTAAAAGTTTCATCGGGTTACTAGCAATTTGAGATAAATCTTTTTTTCCTCCAAGAGACTCATAAAAATCTAGATAATCGAAAGCAAGTTGCAAATCTCCTCCAGCAGCACATAGACCAACCATTTTGTCACTATCAGAGATTAAAATTCGATGATATTGTTTAGGAAGTTCTTGAAAATAGTATTTAAGAGCTTTGAGATGTTCTCTCCAACAAGCTAAGTATGAGCGAGAAGAATAAGTATTTTTTCCAAAGCGATTAATTGACAATGGTAAATTAAGATTGCTAATTCTAGCTCCCGAAAAAGCTAGTCTTATATGCAAATCTGGATCTTCGTCTCTTGATAAAGTTTCACGAAAACCACCTACTTTTTCTAAAATTTCTCTGCGATATAGCCCGTTAATAGGGTAACAACAATGGGTTAAAAAAAATGCTGTTGGGTCTGGATTATCATTTAATTCTGAATAATCATGTATGTGTCTAATATTATTAGTCTCTCTATCTATTACTTTAATATTCGTAATTACTGCATCCCAATCATCAGTAAGTGCAGCTATAGTTTGTTCTAAAAATTTAGGTTCTAACCAATCATCAACATCATGAAAATGAATTAGTTGACCTGTAGATTCCTTTAGTAAAATATTTCTGCCGATAGATGGTCCTTGATTAACTTTTCCATAAATAACACGACCAAAGTTTTGTTGTTGTAAAAGCTTAGCAGTATTGTCCGTACTGCAATCATCGTAAAATATTACTTCATCAAAAGGTCTAGTCTGTTGGGACATATTAGCAATGAAGTTATCAATGTAAGGTTCTGCATTGTAACAAGGAACTAATAAAGAAATAGTATTATTATTTACTAACATTTAATACTCCATGTAACCCAGATTCAAAAATTTGGTGAATGTTATCAACTTTAAATTTTTTTTGGCTGAAACTCCATGTTTGCGAAGACATTTTATTCCAAGCTTCTTTTTGCTTTAACAAATCTAGACTTTCTTTAATAACTAGGGTATTATTATCCGTTACTATTAAATGCCATTGGTTTTTTTCTAACCATTTACCAAATGCAGAATTAACAGGGGCAATAGATAGAATTGGTAATCCAGTATAAGAAAATTCAATCATTTTACTAGGAAAACTGTGTTCTGAGAAAGGATTTTCTTCAATAGAAAAGCCATATGTAACTAAAATAGCTGATGCGTTATTAACAATAAAATTTACTGCATCTTTGTTTTTAGGAAAATATTCTAATAATTTAATATTACTAAACCTCTGAGCAAGTACTAATCCTATTTCGTTATTAGGATTAGTAACAATAATCAGACAATCTTCACTCCCTTTCATTGCAGTAGCTATAGTTGAAAAAATTTGATAGTGATGCTTTTCAACAGTACCAGAATAAACTAGTGTTAAACGATTAGCAAATTCTGGTTTCCAGAGTGTTTTTTTTTGTACATAACCACCAGGAATAGGCAATAGGACTTGTAATTTAGACGAATTTTTACCTAAAAAATATTCTCCTAGTTCAAGAGTTACTGGCCAAACTTTAGTCGCTTGTTCTAGAACTTTTTGAGCGTAAGTATTTCTTTGTTTAGCAATGTGAGGTAAATTAGTTCTTAAATCCCAACGATCATGAATTATTACAAATAAAGGAATATTAAATTTCTTGGAAATATTGCAAGCAACAACTGAGTAATAATGCCAAAGTACAGTTAATATAGCTTGTGGTTTTCCTTGCTTTAACATAAATTTTTCTATTGATTTTTGCCAAAGCCACAAACGAGTATTGATAGATAAAGAACTACTTTCTCGAAAGGGAGGCCAATAAAATTTACGATTTGGCAAAGAATTAATATTCCAAGATGTTTTACATCCAAGATAAGTTTGACTATTTACAACTTGTTCAGGAACAAAAATCTGAATATTCCAAGATTGTAGCTTTTCAAAATGTCGAAGGAATACAATATTACCAGATATTCCTTGCCGTGGAATATCATCATGGATAAATAGTAATTTATTACTCATTAACAAGACTGATATCCTAATTAAGTACTAATTTTTTAAATTGTGCACTAGCTACTTTCCAATTCAATCGAGTTTCAAACTCGTGAAATGAGCTAAGAGCTAATTTTTTATACTCTGCATATCGATGAAATAAATTGCTAATATAACTTACATAAGAAGAAATAGTTTCTTGTTTTTCAAATAAATTTCCATTTTTTCCGTTCTTAATAATCGTAGGTATTCCACCAACTTTAGTAGCAAGAACAGGAACTCCAAAAGCATTGGCTTCACAAAAAACCAATCCATAACATTCTGCATCACATGGAAGAATTAAGAAGTGACTTTCCGCAAGTAAATTATTTATTTTTTCTCTACCAGTTTTGCTTGATTTACTAATAAAGCCTTCACATTTAACGAATTTTGGTTGTTTAATATCGCTAAAAGGATTACATCCTACAACAGTTAGTTCCGAGATCAAACCTATTTTATTTAATTTTTCAGTTACTTTTAAAGCAATCTCACCGCCTTTTCTTTGCCAATCAACTCCTAAAAAAAGTAATTTACATATATTTCTTGGTCTAGCATTAACAATATCTTTTATTGTTTCTAGTGTTTTATAATCGTTGACATTAGCGCCAAAAGGAATCACTTTTATTTTTGAAGGCTCAATCTGATAATATTTAATTGCTGTCTCAGCAGCCCAATCTGAAGAATAAATAGCAAATTTTGCTTTTTCAAGAGCTTTTTTTTCTAATTGATTGCCATGCTTAATTGTTTCTCTGCATAAATTATTAAATTCTGGATAAAAGCCAATCATTCCAGCAAAGGTAGCATCAGTCCAAAATACCATAGGAATATCAGATTTTAGTTCAGCAATAGGAATAGTCGATTGACTAAAAATAAAATCTATAGAATCTAAATTGATTAATTTTTCTTGAACGGAATTAGCGTAATGTTTTAAAGTAATAGGATCACGCTCTCGTTGATAATGTTTTTGGGTAAAACGACGATAAAATGAAGATTTTAACCTCAAAAATAAATTTCGAGATATTGGTAATTTATCAATGTAATTTAGATTGAAATCTTGCATTTGTAAAGCTTTTCCAATATACCAATTCAATCCTGACCAATTTCTAATATTAGTCAAACTATTTGTCGATACGTAAGCTATTTTTTTCATATAAATACATTAACAATATTTCAAATTCAATGTATAGGTTTCTCGTGTTTATGAGTTTTTGGTCAAAGGGAAAAAGGGGAAATGATACAGTTTATGACTCTGACAATAAAATTGCCTTAATGCTTTAAATAATTAATTTACCAATTTAACATTCTCAATGTTTTATTAATAATCTTATTTGAGATTTTATAAGGATTTACTTGTGATTTTTTTAACCAATGATGAATCCATTTTTGTAATCTATTTCGTGGATCTTTAAAATGTAAGTTATGATTTTCTTCATAACATTCTTTATATACTTGATTCCAATCAACATCCCAAATATACTCTTTTCTAAAGTTTGTAACTCCATACTTATCAAAAAAATTTAAAATTTCTTTGTCCCACCAATAAAGTTTTTCAATATTAATACTGGTCATATCAATTCCTTTTGCTTCATAGGTATCAAACCAAGAATGGGGAATGGTTTTAATATCGATAGGAGGAACATCCATATGATGGTATTGACGATAAATATTAATAGAACTTCGATGAGGAAAATTAATTCTTTCTATACATTGATACCAGCGATGTTTACTTTTCATTCTATTCCAATCAACATACTGATAATGCATAATCTTGATATGAGAGAAGAAAAATTTTTTTCCCCTGGATTTAACAGGTACTCTAGGACTATGAATAAAATTTCCACTATGTTCTATTCCATCATCCATATAGCCGAAAAGCATATGATAATTAGGAACATAATAGTGTTCTATTCCAGGTAATATATTTGCCCACTGAAACCAAAAACTTGTTCCTGGTTCAGCTTTAATCATAGTCTTCCACTCTGAAATATTTTCAAATCCAGTGAATATTTCATCTGCATCAAGAGCAATTAATAATTTCCTACCTGAAATTTTTCGGGCTTCTCGAATTAAGAGTTTTTGTCTTTCTAACTCATTAAATGTTGATGAATTATTATCGATTAAAATTACTTTAGAATATTTTTCAGCAATTTCTCTAGAACCATCTGTGGAATTTTGATCGGCAATAATTATGTGGTCTGCCCAAAGACTAGTACATTGAAGAAAGCGATCAAGAATCCAGGCTTCATTTTTGACAGGAGTAAGACAAATTATTGTTGGTTTAGACATATGTTATATCTTATTTTTGCTCTAATAAACTACCTTATTTGTATTTATCAAGCTAATTATTTAACTTAAATAAAATATGAAATTGGTCTAAATATTGAGGTATCGTCTTAGCAATAATTTGTAACAATTTATTTTTTTTTCCTGTGTGAACTAGAGAAGAATATTCACATTTTATTAGTCTAAAATTTAGTTTATTAACTAAAAAAGTTAATCCAAAAGGGGTAAAATGCCAATAATGTTCATTAGGAACCCAAGCGTACCAATCTTTTGTCCTTAATCTAGGAATTAAACCCTGATAATTTGTTTGTATAAGTAATAAATAACCATTTGGTATTAGTTGACTTACTGTTCGCAAGAACCTAGAAGGATTTTGAATATGTTCTAGTACGTGAGAAAGTATAACTAAATCAAATTTTTGTTCAGGAAAATAATCAGGAAATAGAGAATTTGTAATTTTAAGCCCTTTGTTTTTAGCTCTTAAACTAGCATTAAAACTAGGTTCAATTCCTTCAACAATAAAACCCAAGTAAGCTAATTCAGAGAGCAGAATTCCTTCTCCGCATCCTATTTCTAAAATTTTAGCTCTAGGTTGAAGATATCTTTTTATTAGAGAAACTTGCATTTTTAGGGATTTTTGCCATTCTTCTGGCAAATCGGAAATAGTTTTAATATCTAATTGTGAAGATACAGAAATAGATTGTTGGTGAAAATCTTCGTTTTTATAATCTACATAGTCAGGAGATGGAAAAGTCCAAGCATTACTACATCTCAAACATTTTTGGATAGTAACTTGGGAATCTGTTTTTTCTGATGAATTTGAAATACGAATAATGGGTTGATACCGTTTTGAATTACATAGAGGACATATATTTATAGCTAAATAACTTTTAACCATTTGAGTTAGGCTTCCGTTAAATTATCTTTAATATTTATAATTTTCAAATTAGATTTACTTTATTTTTTGACCTATCCAAAGAGAATCAGATAAGTTTGAAAATTTATATCTTCCAGATGAACTTACTTTGTTTTCTATAACCCAAGTAGGGCCAAGTTCTTTTCTAGAAAGATAATAATCATGAAAAGCAATATATCCTCCAACTTTGATCTGATCAGAATAATTTAAAAAATCTTGGCTACAACCTTCAATAGAATGATCACCATCAATAAATAAAAAATCTATTGCTGAAATAGAACCAACGAAGTCTTGAGAATAACCTTGATATATTTCAATTTTATGAATTACGTCTAATTTAATCATATTTAATTTAAACTGTTGAAGTAATGAAGTTTTTCCTCGTTGTTGATTGTATATAATTGCACTAGTATCATCACCTGAAGCATCGAACGGATCAATTGCAATTACTTTACCGGATTTGATTCCTTTTGCAAGACAATAAGTACTTTTACCTTTCCAACTTCCGATTTCCACAATAGTACTGTTCTTTGGTAAAATTGATGCAATTTTATATAATGCTATAGCTTCTTTTTGTGATAAAAATCCTTCTATTTGATTATATTTTCTGATTTTGAATTTAATGTAATTATCAATTACGTGCGTTAGTTTATTATTGAATTGTAGATTAGTATTAATCATGCTATTTGTTCCCATTCAGAATTAAGAAAAATTTTGAGATGACTTGGATAAGGAGTTAGACGTTTAATTTTATTACTTTGAATTATTTCTATTGACATACAATCATAAATATAATCACAAGCAATATTCATATTTTCACCAACCCATAATTCTAGAATATATTGACTGGGGCTTAAAAAAACCTTGGGGATTTTAACTTTTATTTGATTAAAATCCCCTTTATTAATAGGTTTGATATGAAAATCATCATCTAAATTTATCAAGTGAGCAAACTGTTCATTTAAATGATTCTTAATTTGTATTGCTACAACTGGTTCTTTTATTATTTCTTGAAAATAAAGTGTAAAATTAATGTAAATATCGTCTCCCATTGAAAAAATGTTACTAAATTTTCCCGATCTATCACTAGTATAAAAATCTTTAAAAATAATCTTTTTATTACCTGTTCTCTTCAAATTAGTCTGCGTTGATGTTTCTATCGAAGTAAAGTGTAAATATTTAGCTACGACCTGCTCAACATTGTCAAAAGTTACAACTTGACCCCTATCAAGAAATATACTTGAAGTACATAATTGTTGAACTGTTCCCATATTATGACTGACGAATAAAACTGTTTTACCTTCTTTATTAGCTACATCTTGCATTTTGCCCAAACACTTTTTCTGAAAAGCTGCATCTCCTACAGCTAAAACCTCATCTACCACCAAAATTTCTGGTTCTAAATGGGCAGCTACAGCAAAAGCTAACCGCACATACATTCCTGAAGAATATCTTTTAACTGGTGTATCTAAAAACTTTTCTACTTCGGCAAAAGCTACAATTTCATCAAACTTTTTCTTGATTTCTATTTTACCCATTCCTAAAATTGCACCATTGAGAAATATATTTTCTCTGCCTGTTAATTCGGGATGAAAACCAGTTCCTACTTCTAATAAACTAGCAACTCTACCTTTGATTTTTATTTGCCCTTTTGTTGGTTCAGTAATGCGACTTAAAACTTTTAAAAGAGTAGATTTCCCTGCTCCATTACGCCCAATAATTCCTACTCTATCACCTTGTTTAATTTCAAAAGAAATATCATTTAATGCCCAAAATTCTTCTTGACTATTTTGATTCTGAGAATTAGGAGTAAAGATTGATTTCACGCCATTAGTAATTACATCTCTTAAAGCAGTATATTTTTCTTGCTTTTGATGCCCAATGATATATTTTTTACCTAAATTTTCGACCGTAATGACTGTATCAGACATAATGATTATTAATTACTAAATTACATCGGCAAAAGTGCGTTCCATTTTGCGGAAATAGGAAATACCGCTAAATAATAAAACTAATACTAATGCTAAAGATAAAAGAAATCCTGGTAGATACAGGTTTGATTCACCCCCTAAAATTGCCCAACGAAAGCCATCAATTACTCCTACCATGGGATTTAGAGAATATAATAATCGCCATTGTTCGGAAACAACATTGCTGCTAAAACCCACAGGAGAAATATATAACCCAAACTGAATGATGAATGGAACGACATAACGAAAGTCTCGATACTGCACATTTAGAGATGCTAACCACAGTCCTACTCCCATAGAAGCAGCAAAAGCAATGCTAATAAATAAAGGTAGGGTAATAATTCGCCAACTAGGAACAAAATTGTACCAAATCATTAATCCCAGTAAAATCATCCCTGAAATCATGAAGTCAACAAAACTAACTACTACAGCACTAGTTGGAACAATCAAACGGGGAAAATAGACTTTAGAAACTAGGTTGGCATTAGTAATTAAACTATTACTACATCCCGATAAGGAGTTAGAGAAAAATTGCCAAGGTAACATAGCAGCAAACACCATGATGGCATAGGGTGCATCTCCTTCTGTGGGTAATTTGGCGATTTTACCAAAAATGACGGTAAAGACTACCATGGTCAAAAAGGGTCGAATTAAAGCCCAAGCCATACCAATGATAGTTTGCTTGTATCGCACTAAGATATCTCGCCAAGCTAAAAAATAAAATAGTTCTCGATATCGCCATAAGTCTTGCCAATATTGACGTTCCGTACGACCTGCTTCAATAATTAATTCTGGAGGATTGCTAATCATATAAATTGTGAATATCTCAAGTAATTAACGACGACGGAATTGTCTAACTATTTGCTGCAATCTACCTTGAGATTCATTTCCTTCACTCATATTAGTTCCATTATCTGTAGTACCAGCATTCTTTTGCTGATTGTAATAGGAGTCATAATAAGAGTAAGCATAGTAGTCAAAGTCGCGGTCAACCATATTCGCCACAAATCCTGCCATATGACAGTTACTACTACCCAAAATGTCGAGAGCATTAATAATCCCTTTACGAGTAGCTCTTTCTATTCCAGTAACAAAAAGAAAACTATCAACTTCAGTAGCTAAACTTTTAGCATCAGCCATAACCCCAATAGGAGGAGTATCAATTAGAACGTAGTCATATTCTTCTTCCCATTCGGCAATCATTTCGGTCATTTTCTCTGAATTGAGTAGAGCAATAGGATTGGGATTATTGGAGCCAGCAGTTAAGACATGGAGATTTTCTAAGATTTCTGTATTTATTAAGTCTGTCCAAGATTCGTTATTAGCAATTATGTCACTAAGTCCTCTTTCATTCTTAATTTGAGCTATTTTATGGATTTTAGGTTTACGCATATCTCCATCTACTACTAAAACTTTGAGTCCTAATTCGGTTAGTACAACACCAAGGTTATAAGAAATAGTAGTTTTTCCTTCAGAAGAAGTAGAAGATGTGAGAGCTAAACTCTTGATTCTGCCAGTTTCTGTAACTATATAACGTAGATTCATCGCCAAAGCTCTCAAGCCTTCAGTAAAGGAAGAATAGTAATAGGAGTAGGAAGACTTTCTGTTAGAAGTGACGGTTTCGATCATGGGGTTTTCAACCCTAGGAATAGTACCCAATATAGGTAGTCGAGTTATTTGCTTGATTTCTTCAACTTTTCTAACTCTTTGATCCAATTTCTGTAAGAGGAATGCTGTTGCTATTCCCAATAAACCACTTAACATCAAAGCTCTACTCAAAGAATTTTGGATATTGGGAGAAACTGGCTTGCTGGGTAAATAGGGGGCATTTAAAACGCGCCAGGGGGCGTTAGCTTCTGCTTCGGCAATTTCTAATTCCTGTTGCCTTTTTAATAGATAGTCAACAGCTTCGGATTTAACTGCGTATTCCCGTTGTAATTGGGAATAATCTTGTTGTAATTGGGGTAGGAGTTGAAATTGGGAGTCAACTTCTTTTTGAATATTAGCCAAACTTTTTTTCTGCTTTTCTAATACTGCTAATTGAGTTTTTGTCTCTACTAGTTGAGTGCTTAAATTTTCCAAGATGGAATTATTAGAAGTTCCAGGCTGACTATTCTTTGTTGTAGGAGTCCTACTATCGGATTTTACTGTGGTAGAATTAGTTGCAATTAAAACTTTCTGTTGTATTTCAGGAGAAGCAGACTTACCCAAAATTTCCCTAGCTCTTTTGTTTAAAAGTTGACGGAGTTCTTGCTGCTGGAGTTTAAGTTCTTCCATGACATGATAGGTATCATGAAAATTTATTTTTCCTAGAGCATAATTAGCCTCTATATCTTTAAGTTGACTGGCTAATTTCTGATAGACACTATCTTGACTTAAAGTAGATGAAGCAGCAATAGTTTCTGGGTCTTGTCCTAGTTTTATGAGTCTAGATTCTAGTTCGATTTTTAAATTTTTAAGTCTCTGTAGATCGAGTTGCAAACCGTTACTTTCTTGTTCCAAAGATAACTTATATTTAGTAACGGCTTCCGCATGAGTATCGGGATCGACCAAACTATATTTGCGCCTGAAATCCCGAATTGCCATGGATGTTTTATCTAGTTCTTTTTGGGCGTTAGGTAATTGATTATCGATAAATAAAATAGCATTACTAGCTTTGGCTCTTTGCCTTTCCAAGCTATAGTCAACATAAGTTTCTCCTAAAGCTTCTAAAACTGCTTTGGCTTTTTCTGGATCGGAGTTAGTATAGGACACTATTAAAACATCAGTAGGCACTTCATTTACTGATGCTTGCCTAATAGACAAACTGCTAATTATTTCTCCTGGGGTAATATTGCTGTAGCGTAGTTTGAGTTTTTGTGCTGCTTGAGAAACTAGAGAATAACTCCTCAAAACATATATTTCAGTAGAAAAATCTTTGAGATTATAGTATCCTGTAAATCCTTGATTTCCCCCTGGAGCGATGGAAGTAGAATTTTGAGTTTTGGAGTTTTCTAATAAAATTAAAGTTTCTGATTTATATTTAGGTGTTTTTAGAGCTTCTGAGGCAAAAATACCAGCAAAAGCAACAATTGTAACTGCTAAAGCTGGTTTCCATTTGCGATAGATAATTTGTTTAATATCTGATAAGGAAAATCCTGGTTCTTCTTGAGGGAGATGAACAGTATCGGGTCTAATTATGCCATTACTCATAAAATCTAACTCTCAGCAGAATTCTATATTGCTATGTAATTTTTCTAGATATAAATACTATTTGATACCTGTAGTACTTGCATTGCAAATACCTATAGAATTGTTAAGTTTGTACTAACACCGCGATTATCAATACTTCCTAGCGGAAAGTCTCTTTCACGGTCAGGTCATATCAATATTAGATTCTCTGTAGTTAAACTACCTCCGTAATTACACCCATCTATATTTTTCTGGCATAATGTCAAGACTTAGGATCATTGACATTAAATTTATATTTGATACTGGATATTAATTAAGGTTATTCGTACTTTAAATTGTGACTTGCTTCTAATCTTGCCCACAATGTCTGTTTCCAAATAAAGAAAAAGATAAAACTAGAAATTAAAGCTGCAAGATTCCACTTGACAGCTTTTTTTAGCAAAAAAGAACTTCTTTGTTGGTTAGTTGCTTGAACCTGAGAACGCAATAAGTCTTGATTATTCTGTAATTTCTGGATAATATTAGCTTTGAATTCTTCAGAATCTATTGAATCTGGAAAAACCAGATCTGTTTTGGCTTTGGTTTCTAATATAGATTCAATTTGTGCCAAAGATTCGGCAGCTTGGATTTTACCTTTAAATTGTTCCATGGCATCAATGCGGGGTATAGCTTGGGCATTAATATTGGCATTGTGACTGTGATAAATCCGAAATCCATTGACTATATTAAGGGGAATTATTAAAAGCAACATAATTGCTATTAAAAGAGTCAAATGGGACAACCAACGCAATAGTAAAGTTTCTATCGGTGTGCGATCGCGTCTTTCTCCATAGAAAACTAAAACTACTGCAATTAAAGTTAGAGGAATCCGTTCAATTATGGTGCCGATAGTTTGAAATTCCCAAGTATAATTCATTAACTTAAGGGGAATTAGTATTACTAGCAGATCGATGAAAGCCATGACTAGTAATCCATATCCAACTAGACGAACTATAGATAATGAGAATATTTGCTGATTGGGAGTAAGATTCATGGGGGTAAAATAGCTTAATCTAAACTGCTTAAGTATAATCACAAAATCTAAAAATTGACTTACTTACTTAAGTAGTGATATGAAACGAATTCTCTATTTGATAGCAGTAGTTGTTACAGTTGAGGAAAATTGGAACCCCACCATTTAACCAAATCAACCCAAGTATTTTCTAAAATCTCATGACTAGTCCTGACTTCTGATTGTAATGGTATGGATAAATGAAGCCATATACAACGGCGATCGCGAATACTAGCTTTCCCGAGTAACCACTTAGCCAACAGACTAGGAGTAAGCTTAACTTGATTAAGGTTTGCCGAAAATTGTTGGGGTGTCACCGTAGCCTTTCCTTGAGAATCGAGACAGCTACTTAGATAACTATACTTATTATCTTGAAATACACTATAAAATCCAATGTCATTATGTTTTTTGATCTCCTGTTGATTTAAAACATTATCAGGAATATTCGTTTGTGTATCAATTAATTGATACACATTGCCTCTAGTATTGACAACATAAGACACCCCAACATTGATAGTTAAATCATCTTTAACATAGTGATAATGTTTAACTGGTGTTATTTTTGCTTCTGATTCCAAAGTGATTGGAGGCTTAACTAATTCGCGCTCACGAGGAACGAGTGAACTTCTCTCGCGCAGTGCCTCGCTCTTAGCAAGATCGCTTTCAATTTGATTCCAAGAAGTCAAAGGAACTTTATTAGGAAAAATAAAAGCTTTAGCATCACGATTGCCTACCTGATTTTCCAACAGGGAATATATGGTTGCTGAAAACACTAGAATATTAGTAAAAATCAACAAACTATTTTTTGTTAAAGTCTGGATCATGATTAATATTTTTTAGCAGTTAAGTAGTTCACTATTGTCTAATTAAAAATCCTTGTTTCTGAATCCACCAATAGGACAAACTGACAAAGAGCATAATTGCTAAAGTTGAAAAAATTTGAGAGCCGTTATTACCATGCCAATAATTGAAATTTGTTGGCTGGGGAATTAATAAAGTTAAAATACAGACTCTAATTACTCCCAAAATAAATCCAGCAATTATAGAGAAAATTGGAATCAAAATACGTTCTTTGCTACTAAAAGGAAATAAAAATATTAATATCAATCCTAGTTTAAATAATAAAATTATCATTGGCATTCCTGAACAAGAATAATTCACTACTGCTTGAAAATCACCAATTTTAGGTAAAGAAAGTAATACTTTATTTCCTGTACTATTAACATTAAACCCTACATAATAGAGTAAATAAGCTGCTACTTTGGCATTTACTATAGTCACAGAAGTCAATTTTTCCAAAGCCATTCCCGCAACTTCTGAAGGAAAAAATAGAATACCACTCAAGAAAAATTCTTTCCTGTATTGCAAGATTCCAGAAAATCCACAAGTAATTAAAGATAAACCAACAATTGTAAAAAAAGGAATTAAAAAGATAAAATAATTTTCAAAACTTAACAAACTTAAACTTTTGATTACTACAATTGTAATCAAAACTGTACCAATAAAACTAGAACTTATCTCACTTCTAAATTTGACTTGATCCTGACGTTGCCAGAAAAGATAGATAATTGCACTATAGAACAAACTATCCGTAATTACTCGGTCTAAATTTCCTGTAACTCGCCAAGTAATAATTAAATAAAATAATGCAATATTGATCAAACATAAGCAGAAAATCGACTGATTTTGATATGTATTTATTTTCATTACTAATAATCAATTTATTACAATTAAGTTTTCAGATTAGTTGATAAAAATTCAGTATAAACTCGCAAAACATCCGTAGAATCAACTAAATTTGCAATTATTTGTTGAAGCTAAAAAATAATCAGAGTATAACAGCAAAAGTAACAGCAACATTTGAGTTTTTGCTAGGAAATATCACTATCACTTTAATTCAATACATAGATAACAACAATGAACTAAATCAACTGCTGACTCAGACTAGGATTGGGAAACATTTTAGTGACAACTACATTTTGTATTGATACTGAAGATTAATTATGCGTATATTAAGCTCTATCACTTGCACAGTAGTCTTTCTTCCTTTGTTGGGAACAACTGTACAAGCTAATACCACAAAGACAACTCAAGAAGAACACATTTTAGTTCGTAAAGCGCAATTTTTAGCACAACAACAATGGGAGACTAAAGCAGAGCATCTTGATACTGTCACGGCTCAAAGTGAAGAAACTATTTCGGATAATTCTTGGTCTGATTCTGGTTCTGATAATTACCAAGAAGTTCAAAATACTTTGTCAGAGCTACAAGGTATTAGTCAATATAATTTTGTTCCCAACCGAGGTTCCCCAAGTCTTACCATAGCCAATCCTTCTGGCTTTGGTTCTGATCGTGGTTTTTATACTGGCTTTAGTTATCAAGCCGATACTCGATTTACTGGTGATGATACTGTAGATGATGCTACTTTTGGACTTGGTTTTGCTTTTGGTAATAGTAGAAAAGCTGTTGGAGTAGAAATTGGCTATACTATGGCGAGTTTTGGCACAAGTCGAGATTTTGGTAGTGGCGGATTTAATGCTAAAGTCCATCATCAATTTCCTGGTAGCTGGGGTTTGGCTGCTGGCTGGAATGGATTTTTAAATATTGGCGGTGATAATGACTTTCAAGATTCTCTTTATTTAACTACTACTAAAATTTTTGCTACTAGAAAAAGCCTTAATGCTGCTTTTAGTCGGATGGCTGTAACCCTTGGTGTAGGAAATGGACAATTTCGCACCGAAGATGCCATAGAAGATGATGAAGAAGGATTTAATGTTTTTGGTAGCGTAGCTTTTCGCATTGCTCGACCTCTTAGTGGAGTTGTGGAATGGACAGGACAGGATTTAGCTGTAGGTACTTCAGTTTCTCCTTTCAGACGTATTCCTCTAACTTTTACTGTTGGAGTAAGAGACATAGTTGGTGCTGGAGATGAACCTCGGGTTGTGCTTGGATTAGGAGCAGCCTTCTAAAAAATGCCAGTTTTATTAGTTAAATTTCAACAATCAAAATCATGAAGCAATCAACTCTACTAATGTTAATTGTTAGTATCGTCAGTTTAGGACAACTAACTTTAGTCGATTCAGCTCAAGCAAAGCCAGATAATATTACTACAGACTCCGTTAATTCCCCAATTGTTAATACGGGTAACATCGGAAGGACTCTTGACGGGACGTTTAATCCTGGTACAGAAAGTTTTATTTTTAATGATCTTAGTGGTGGATTTGGTCTTTCCGAAGACGTGATTAATGCCTTATCCGATCCTAATAGTAATATTGCTACTGGCTCTACGAGACGAAATAGTAATACTGACAACGAAGGTAGTGCTGTATTAGGAAGTGATGATTCTTTTGAAATTACTATTTGTTCCTCAGACCCCTGTACCCCTAAAGGGGATACAGAAGCAGCAATTACTCTCAATGATTTAGCTAAGTTAATTGAAGAAGACCTCAATCAATCTTTCAATGAGTTACTAGCAGCAGAACAATTAGAGCGAGAATTAGCCGATCAACCAAGAAGAGTCATCAAACGTCGTTCTTCTAATTCTTGTAATTGTACTGCTTGTGTAAATCCAGCCATAGAAGCTCGCCGAGAATTCGAGGAAAAATTGGAAAATTACCAAGAGTTTGTCACAGAAATGGACAGATTTAAGCCAGAAAATGATGCCTGGTAAACCTATTACAAAATTGTTAAATAGGGATTATAGAACTAGTTGTTTATCGAGGATAGGAAAAAGTGAAGCTATTTAATATTGCTAGTTTAGGGGTTTCTTTAGGTACGTTGGGATTGTTCAGTTTTTTTAGTCAAGCAGCAAGAGCAGCGGACTATATTGGCAATAAAGGCGTTCAGTTCGATCAAGATACAACTATCGAGTTTGAGTTTATTGTCTCTCACGGAGCATATCAATCAACTTTTGGAGTTATTGATTTGGATTCTTGTCAAACTACACCTAACCAAACCATTATTGTAGATTCTTGCGATAAAACACCCCTAATTAGAGAAGTTCAGCCTTCCGACAATCAGGAAAGTGTATTGCGCCCCTCCAATTATCAAGAGGATCTTTACAATAGCAGTACGTCAGACTTTATTGGAACTCCTGGTAATACGGTAATTGAACCTTTGGCTGAATTTACTTTTGAGGCAGGAAGAATGTATGTTTTTTACTTAGAATCTAGATTTGACAACAAGTTTGCTGGTATTGTCTATTCTACAGATTTAATCAATCCTCAAAGTAATAGACAAGCTTTATTTGATGATGAAAGTATTTCTACAAGGGAAGTAGCAAATCGTAGCAATACTTTAACTGATGATGTTAATCAATTTGACGCTTTACTTAATGGCGGAATTTTATTGCGTTTTGATGATACCGGTTCTCGATTGGTTAAAGCTAAGAATCGCGATCACGATTATGATGATTTTGTAGTCGGCATTGGTGGTTATGAGGGTTGTATTTATGACCAATCGCAGAATTATTAACAGTGCCACCATCAACTTGGATTTGAGCTTGTAAAGATGGTGATAACTGTGTAGGGTCGATATTGTTTTTAACTAGAGATACTCGACCTTCTTGTTTAGTCGTATTTTTGAGTTGCCAACTAAAAGTGCTTAAAATTTCCCATTCTGCTTGCTTTTTGCTAGAGTAGCTCTTTTTAATTCCTACTAAATG